>JADGAQ010000048.1 GCA_015231925.1 Magnetococcales bacterium | reverse complement strand
GGGGGGGGCAAGGGGGGGGCAAGGGGGGGCCTCATCCCCCCATCTTTATTGCGGACGCGCCGCCCGACGGGAACCGGGTGTTCGGATCGGAAGGTCGGCCACAGTGCCGTCCGCCCCCTCCGGAGGGGCGGGGTGTCGTTCCAACCAGGCATTTGACGGTTCGGCGCGTTCAAGGATGGGGGGATGAGGCCCCCCCTTGCCCCCCCGCGGTCCGCAGTGGGACATCCGGATGGTGCGGGTGATGAATTCAGTGTTCTAATCGTGATACTGCGGACCGCTACGGCCAAAGTCAACGGCCACATCAACACCTCGGGGCGCTGCCCCGAACCCCGCCGGGGGGGATAATCCCCCCCGGACCCCCGTATGACGGAGACCTGTTTTCGTCGGGTGATTCGCTGCGGACCACCTACCACTTCAACACCTCGGGGCTACGCCCCGAACCCCGCCGGGGGGGATAATCCCCCCCGGACCCCCGTATTGCTCTCCATGACCCGGCAATATCGGTATAACAAATAGCCAGTGGAGAATCCGGGCAAAACATTCTATAAAGGAAGATCAATCTCCTTCGGAAGATCCCCCCATGACCCGGAATCTGGCGAAAATCCTTGACATCGAGCAGCTTCGCTCCTTCATGGACGCCTGGTATCAGGCCGCCGACATCTGTCTGGGACTGCTCAATCCCGACGGGGAAACCCTGATCCGGATCGGCAGCCAGGATCTCTGTCTCACCTTCCACCGCAAGGAACCCCAGGCCTGCTGCCAGGAGTGTCTGGCCCTCTGCACCGGCAAAGGGAAATTCCCCGCCGACGACGAAAGCAAAGCCGTGCGTTGCGGCAACGGCCTCTGGCATGTGGCCCTGCCGGTCGTGGTGCAGGATGAGCGCCTGGCCACCTGCCTGCTGGGGCCCTTTTTCTACGCGGACGAAATCCCCGACGAAGCCTTTTTCCGCCATCGCGCCCGCAAACTGGCCTTCAACGAAGAGGCCTACTGGCAGTCCCTGCAACAGGTGCCGCGCATCGACCGCGCCAAAGAACCCAAACTCGTCACCCTGTGCCGGGAAATGGTGAAAATGGTCACCAACCTGAGCGCGGAAGCCTGCGACCGGGAAGAACGCATCCAACTGCTGGATCGCACCAACCAGCTTCTCTATCGCGAAATCGTGGAACGCATCACGGCGGAAGAGGAACGGGACCGCTTTTTCGAACTCTCCCCGGACCTCTTCTGCGTGCTTGACCACAACGGTCGCAGCCTGCGCCTCAACAAAGCCCTGGCCGAAACCCTGGGCTACGAGGTGGAGAGCCTTCTCGGACAACCCTATCTCTCCTTCGTACACCCGGACGACCATGCCCGCCTGCTGGAGAGCATGCAAAAATTACTGAAGGGCGGCTCCAGCCTCGAATTCCCCCTGCGACTGCGCCACCGCGACGGCCACCTCATCGAAACCGAATGGTCCGGCGCGGGCGACGGCAACCAGGTTTACGCCATGGGGCGGGATCTCACCCCGAAGCACCGCCAGGCGCGGGAACTGATCGCCAACCGGGAGCGGCTCGATCAGGCGCAGCAAATGGCCCAACTGGGACGCTGGGCCTGGGATCCCAAGGAGAATTTCATCACCTGGTCCGACAACGTCTATGCCATGTTCGGCTTCGACGCCGGCATCCCCATGTCGTACGAAGTCATGCGGCAGCGCATCCATCCCGACGATCGGGAGCAGCTCGACCACACCACCGGACTTTGGATGCGAGAGGGAATCGGCCCCTCTTATGCCTTCCGGGTGCAACGGCCGGATGGTGAAATCCGTTACATCGAGGCCATGGCCCAAACGGAACGTCACCCGGACGGCACGGTCGGCCTGCTGTACGGGGTGCTTCAGGATGTGACGGAAAAGACCCGCCTGACCCTGGCGCTGGCCCGTGAGCGGGATCGCATGCAGGCCGTCTTCGAGGCCACCCCGGCCTTCGTCTATCTTCAGGCGCCGGACCACACCATTCCCTTCGCCAACCGGCGCTTTCGGGAGTCGTTCGGCGATCCGGAGGGGCAGGCCTGTTACCGGCTCATCGCCCGCCGCGACCAGCCTTGCGAGGTTTGTCCCACCTTTGCGGTGTTTCAGCACAAACAACCCGTGGAGTGGGAGTGGACCGATACCATGGGCCACACCTTCCTGATTCGGGACATCCTCTTCCGCAACGAAGAGGGGCAGGAGCTGGTGCTGGAGTTCGGTCTCGACATCACCGAGCGCAAGCAGGCGGAGATGCTGCGCCATGCCAAGGAGGTCGCCGAACAGGCCAACGAGGCCAAAAGCCGCTTTCTGGCCGCCATGAGCCACGAAATCCGCACGCCCCTCAACGCCCTGATCGGCATGACCGATCTGCTGGCGGAACGGGAGTTGGACACCCAGTCGCGGGTTTATCTGCAGAGCTGCCGCACCGCAGGCGAAGTGCTGATGGCCCTGGTCAACGACATCCTCGACCTGGCCCGCATCGAGGCCGGACAGATGGAGCTGGCCAGGGAGGTCTACGATCTGCCGGCCCTGCTGGAGGAGTGTTTCGCCCTCTTCACCCCGAAAGCCCTCGCCAAAGGGCTGCGTTGGAAGATCAACCGGGCGGCGGATCTGCCGCGTCGGGTTTTGGGGGACGGCACCCGCCTGCGACAGGTGCTGCACAACATGCTGGCCAACGCCCTCAAGTTCACCGAACGGGGCGAGGTGCTATTTTCGGTGGCCGGATTGCCGGACGGCGACATCCTTTTCAGTGTGGCGGATACGGGCATCGGCATCGCCGAGGAGCGATTGCAGACCATCTTCCAGCGTTTCGTGCAGGCGGACAACTCCATCACCCGGCGTTTCGGCGGCTCCGGGCTGGGTTTGGCCATCAGCCGTCTGCTGGTGGAAGCCATGGGCGGCGTGTTGCAGGTGGAGAGCCGGGAAGGCGAGGGCTCGCGCTTTTTCTTTCAATTGCGACTGGAGGAGGTGGCCGGTGATTGGCTGCAGCCCGTCCGGGAGACGGCCCAGTCCGCCGTGGAGGGCTTGCGTATTCTGGTGGTCGACGACGCTGTGGAAAACCGTCTGCTGATGGAGGCTTTTCTGGCGGATCACACCGTCTTCTGCTCCGAAGACGGATTGGAGGGGTTGGAACGCTTTTTCGGGGCCTGCTTCGATGTGGTGCTGATGGATGTGCAGATGCCCCGCATGGACGGGTTGACGGCCACGCAACGCATTCGCGAATGGGAACGTCTGCAGAACCGGACTGCCACGCCGATCATCGCCTTGACGGCCAACGCCTTCCGGGAGGATGCGCAACGCGCTTTGCAGGCCGGGTGTACCGCCCATCTGGCCAAGCCGGTGCGCAAGCAAATGCTGTTGGATACCCTGGCCAGGATTTTGAAATAGACTTATTTTGCCTTTTAATATTTAATCTTTTAAGTATCAAAAAAAGGAAATGTTCTATCCTTTGACTTGTCTAATTTTGTATCTGTTCAAATATTTTGCCTTTCAATATTTAATCCTTTAAATATAAAAAAAAGGAAATGTTCTATCCTTTGACTTGTCTATTTTTGTATCTGTTCAAATATATGTTGATTCGGGAGGATTATCCCCCCCGACGGGTCCAGGGCAGTGCCCTGGGACTCTTCCGTTTGCCGTTGACTTCCGACCCCATGGGGTCCAGGGGGCACCCCTGGGACGTTTCCTTTCGCCGTTGACTTCCGACCCCATGGGGTCCAGGGGGCACCCCTGGGACGTTTCCTTTCGCCGTTGACTTCCGACCCCATGGGGTCCAGGGGGCACCCCTGGGACGTTTCCTTTCGCCGTTGCTTAAGATCATGCCGCACTGTGCAGGGGTCTGAATCGTTACCCTGATTTTTTTGCGAACATTCAGCAAAATCTCTTCGAGATTTTGCTGAAAAGATCAATAATGTGCAGTGGGTCTGAATCGTTACCCTGATTTTATGCGAACATACAGCAAAATCTCTTCAAGATTTTGCTGAAAAGATTAATAAAAAGTCAAAGGATAGAACATTTTCTTTTTTTGATATTTAAAGGATTAAATATTGAAAGTCAAAAGATCTTGCGTTTCTGACCACCCCTCTTCCGGACACGGAAAGCCATGAACCTGAAAATCCTCTCCCTGACCGCATTGACCCTGCTGCCCCTCCCCGGCCACGCCGAGGAGCTGAACACCCTCTTCGGTTACGCCCTTCTGGTTGAGAAAGGCACGTCACTTCAAGGTGACACCCAGGTGCTGGCCCGTTTCATCCTGGAACCGAAAGACAAGAAGGATCTGAAAAAGGATCTCTGCAACAAACTGGAACTGCGCGGCCCCAGCGGAGCCAAACCGGTTCACGGCAAGATCGTGCAACGCGACAACCCCGACCCGGAGAGTCTGCCCGTGGTGGTCTGCGAGGCGCTCGTCGACTTTGCCGACACCTACCGGCCCCAGGGGGAAACCTGGAAGGTCACGCTGGGCAAATATTCCTACGAAGTGACCCTGCCCACGGCGGTCAAGACACCGCAACGCGCCATTCTGCTGGGGGACACGGGCTGTCGCGACAAGAAGGGGACACAAACCTGCGAGGACGCCTCCTGGCCATTTGCGGAAACCATCCCTCGGGATATCGCCAAACTGGTGGAAGACCGCGTGCCCACCATTCTTGTCCACATGGGTGATTACAAATACCGGAAGAAGGGCGAGGATGACGACAAGAGCCGCGTCTGGCAGAACTGGAAGAAGGATCTTTTTCTGCCGATTGCCCACGGTGACGGTACCAAGACCACCTCCCCCAATCTTTTCGCGGTGGGGCCCTGGGTGGCGGCGCGGGGCAATCACGAGTTGTGCCGCAGTTTCGGGGACAACGGCCCCGGCTGGTTTCTTTTTCTGGACCCCTCCTCCACTTTGTTGGGCGACAAGAGTTTGCCCCGGTGTCAGGGTTCACAGGAGACCGTCACTCCGGCGCACCGTCTCGACTTCGGCCATGGCTTTTCCATCGTGACCACCGATTCGGCCAGTCTTGCGGAGGGCAAGGCCAACGCCGCCCAAGCCGAGGCTTTGCGGCAAACGTTGACGGCAGTGGATCAATCCTTCGGCAAGAAGGGTCGTTTGGCCTGGTGGCTGACCCACAAGCCGATCTTTTCGGCGGTGAACGACCCGCCCAAGATCGCCAACGCCACGGAACAGGCCGCCGTGGCTGCTCTGCCGGGCAAGACGCCGCCCGGCAACATCAAGCTGATGGTGGGCGGCCACAAACACTTCCATCAAAGCGTGGAGGCGCCGGGCATGCCGCCGCAACTGGTGATCGGCAACGGGGGGGTGGCCATCAACTGTCAGGGTTTCAACAGCGACAAGAACCCGCTGAACGCCGCCATTCGCACCACCAGCACCTATGGTTTCGTGGAGGCGCGTTTGCAAAGCAAGGAGAAGGCGGTAACGGGCTGGAGTTTAAATGTTCACGCCTATCCGGGCACAAGCGGTTGGGGGCAACCGGAGGTGGTGCAACGCTGCACCTACCCGGCCACCGGCCCGGCCTGCACGGTTCTCAAACCGGAGTTCTTCCCGGTGGCCAAGTGTGCGTCAGGGGATGAGGAGGACTAATCCGGTAGTCTGTTTCAGATATACGGGGGTCCGGGGGGGATTATCCCCCCCGGCGGGTCCAGGGCAGCGCCCTGGGACTTTTTCTTTTGCTGTTGACGTCCAACCCCCTGGGGTCCAGGGGGCACCCCTGGGACTTTGCCTTTATCTGTTGACGTCCAACCCCCTGGGGGCCAGGGGAATCATTCCCCTGGTGTGGTTCGGGGCGAAGCCCCGAGGTGTTGACTGGCCTTTGGCGGGTCGAAGCCAACCGGTGAACTACCCAACCCCGAACCCCTGCCAAACCCTGTCTCATCTTCGACCCGCCGGAGGGGGCCAGGGGAGGGTCTCATCCTCCCCATCTTTGGACGTACCAACAAGGCGAAGTCGGGGTCGTTCGTCCACCGAAGCTTCTCAGCCCGCAACCCTGCTGGATTCTGACGCAAAGCCCAGATCACCGAACAATCTCGGCAGGGAGAGGCCATTATTAAAGAGTTCGTGGTTTGGGTGAGGCACAAAATCGCATGTGAAAAAGGTTCCTTGTTTTGGATCTTCTCCCTCGATGGATAACCCTTCAGACGTCAGACTCACACTGAATACATAACCATCATTCCTGCAGTAAGTCGCATTGGAACCCCTCGTTTTACAGTTTGTCAGACAACACCAACCTGGCAAACAGGATCTTCTGTTCTTCGCGATGGGCTGCCGCTGTGGCTGTGGGATAAAAATTCCCGACTCCCTGTATACCGCATCATTATCCGTAGAGTAAAACCCCTCGAAGCAGACCCAACATACGGGAGTTCCGGATTGAGGAATATGCTTACATACCAAAGTAAATTCTTTTGGCGCTTTCGTAAAATTCGCAAACCAGATATCGGCAACAGATTCGGTTACTCCAGCAAGATCGCTACAAAGCATCTCATGATTCCTATAATAATCACACGAACGGGCATCCTGCAGATGCTCTCATCCATGGAAGAGTTAACTTCGATCACTGAAGTAAAAACACCTCCCCCTCTCGGAAAGAACTGGTTCCGAAACGGGTTGGCTACTCAATCCATCCGTACTCTTCCCGAACTACGAAGGGGTCTGAGCCCTGGTTCGGAGACACCGACTCATCAGCTCCCAACTATGCCAGCGTCCCGCCAGCAGGCAGGCAAAGTGCCAGTCCTGTAACAGATAATCCTTCAGATAATCCTTCAGCTTCTCGTTCTGCTCAACATCCTCAATGGTACTGCCTGCGGGAAGCAGTGATTCCCACATGGGCCGGTTCATCGATCTCAATCGCTTAAGAAGAATGTCGACTTTCCGGTTCCTGTCACTGTTTTCCATGCCGTTATCGATCTTGCACTGAGTCAGAAACATCATGGAGGTCTGAAATATCGATCGACTCCGTTTCAGGAAGATGGAATGGTGTTCCTCCCCAAGGATGGTGATGCCTGGGCGTCGCTCGATTTCACTAAAACCGTTTTCAAAGAGATAGCTCTCGATAGATTGTTTCAGCCCCGAGAAATCTGCGGCAGAGGTTGTACTCCTGCCAACCGGAATCTCGAAAAATTCGACCAGATCCAACAGAACCTGGGCAAATTGGGCAGCGACATTCTTTTCTCCCAGCGCCAACGCCAACTCACCCAGATCCAGAAATTTCCTCTCTTCGCTCCAGAAGGATAGCAGCCCCTTTTGAGGCGTCAGCTTGGGATCCATTTTCACGAGATGGGCATTGTCGTCCAACAGACGAGAGCCCTCCTCCGAGAAACCCAAACCGGACACATCGATGCTATGCACCAAACAGCACTCTTCCGCTTTGAACCCGGCATCCGCAACAGCCTGCTGAAAAGCATCGCGCAGCCTGGGCTGAACGGCTTCCATCACATCGCACTGCAATTGGATTTGGGTATGCAAGAAGGCCAGAGACTTCTGCCGATCAAGGTACTGTCCCGGGTCGCCGTGGACGGAGGTCCGGGTAATAAACGACAGAAAGTTCTTCTTGTACCGTGGGTAGCTATTCCAGGCCAGGGCGAATTCAAAAATGAGATCCACAACCCGGACGGTGCCGTTACGCTCTTTTATGATGACCGGGCGTTCCATGGGAGTCTGAGGCCAGCACTCCGACCACTCCTCCGTCAGGTCGTCGAAAAGAATTTCCGCCCGATAGACCGGCCCGTCCACGCCACTTGCGGGGGACTTGTCACCCATGATGCCCGACTCCAGGATCACCACCACCTGATGGACTTTCCCACCAGGTTTCAAGAACCGGCCCAAAGCCTTTCGCAGCTCCTGATCGAACAGGTTGCGGCGGAACTCCTCATCCCCCTCGATCTTCCGTTTCAAGCCTTGAAACGCCTCTTCGGCCTTGGGGACGAAGGGAACGCTGAAAATCTGCGTTTCCTGGGAGAAACCCCCTTTTCGCTCGGATAGTTGAACATCCGCCGAATCTTCCGATAGGGGATAAATTTCACACAATTTCTTCAGAAATTCAGGCGCTCCTGTCAAGCCATTGGCTGTCATTTTAGAATCCTCCCTCAGATCGTGTTCGTTTTACTGGATGACTCCAATAACCCAAGATCTAAATTGAAGGCTTCCGCAACAACAAAAACATGTAAAAAAGTCATATCGACACATCTCACAGGCTAGAGCAACGAGAAATAAACATATCCCAAACAAACGAAAAGAAATTTACCTCAAACAATTTGAGCTAAATTGTTTAAAAAAATATCAAGCCAATTTCATCTTGACTTTGTTAAATCAACAAGCTTCTAAATTATCTCAATTAATAATTTTTATTATAATATCAAACAACTTAACCCCATTCTACCACAGACAAAAAACGCCGTCACGATATCTTTGCGTGTGCCCGACTGTCAAGCCAATTTTTGTGGCGAAACACCGTTTTTCGCTTCAGGGGAGCTTATCGGAACAGCGGAGGGAAAGAAGATGGTTGCATCCTGGCAGAAGATCAGGTCAGATGAGAAAGGCGCGAAATTATTCTTTGTTCGGTCATCATGCTTCGCAGAATTCTAAAGACAGGTCAACGGACAGAACATTTTCTTTTTTTGATACTTTAAAGGCAACATATTGAAAGTCAACCGATCTCCCCCATCCACCGCTCCAACGTCTCCTGGGCGGCGGTGAAGTCGTATTCCGTCAGTTTCTCCCGCAGCGCCGCCAAATGGACCCGTCCGGATCGGTCCAGCGGCACTTCCCCAATCAGCTCCAGCGTCTCCGAAGCCGAGACCTCGCACCAGAGGATCTCCCGCTCCAACTGCTTCAGCAGTGGCGCCAGACGCTCCCGGTCCACCTCCCCCTCCACCGGAGTCTCCTCCTCGTTCCGCACCGGCCAGGCCGTTTCGATACCCGCCACCACCTCCTCCAAAGCATGCGCCATCGACTCCACCAGGGATTCCGGCGCCTCGCCGCCATCCCGCAGCTTCTCTTCCAGAGCCACGGCCCGCTCCCGCAGCAGCAAAGCCCCCAAACTGCCCCCCAACCCCTTCAGGGTATGAACCAGCCGGTCCAGATCCTCCCGCGGTCCCTCCCGCCATAAACGGCGCAAGACCTCGCCGCTGCGACCCTGCAGACGGGCAAACCTCAACAACACTTCCCGATAAAGCCGGTCGTCACCCCCCAGATGACGCCGCCCTACGACCGCATCGATGCCCGGCAACAGCGGCCAAAGCCCCTCTTCCGATACCGACGCCCGATCCGAAACCGCCAGTTCCACACCCATCCACTTGGCCAACACCGCAAAGAGCCGTTCGGGTTCCATCGGTTTGGTCACCCAGTCGTTCATGCCCGCCGCAAAACAGGCGTTGCGATCACCGGGCAGCACGTTGGCCGTCATGGCCACGACCGGCAGAGTATAACCCTCCTCCCGCAACAAGCGGGTGGCCGTCAAACCGTCCATCACCGGCATCTGCATGTCCATCAACACCAGATCGAACCGCTCCTGACGCACACGCTCCAAGGCCTGACTGCCGTTTTCCGCCAGCTCCACCCGTATGCCCACCTGGGCCAGAAGCTCTTCGGCCACCTGCTGATTGATGCGATTATCCTCCACCACCAGCACCCGTTTGCCCGACAAACCCCCGGCGGTGGAGGATCGGCCCCGACGCGCCTCTCCCCCGCCGAAGGCGCGGCGCAAGCCTTCCAACAGCAGACCGGGCGTCACCGGCTTGACCACCACCCCCGCCAGCGCGATATCCGCCGCCGCCAACTCCTCGGCCACCCCCTCCCGACCCGGATGCACCAGCAGTAGCACACGGGTGCTTTGGGCCCAGGCCCGCACCCTGGACGGAAAACCCTCCCCACCCTCCTCCAGCAGCACCAGGTCAAAGGCGCCCGGCGACAGCGGGACGGACTCGGCGCACTCCGTCACCCGGCAACCCCAGCTCTCCAGATAGTGGCTGACCACACCCCGAACCCCGGCGTGATCGTCCACCACCGCCACCCGCAGCCCGTTGAACAGGGCGTCCGGTTTCAGAGCCCCCTCCCCTTCGAACCAGACGGCGAAGAAAAAGCGGCTGCCCCGCCCTTCCCGACTCTCCACCTGCAAGGTGCCCCCCATCAGACCCACCAGCCGGGCGGCGATGGTCAGCCCCAGACCCGAGCCCCCGTAGCGCCGCGAGATGGTGTCGTCCGCCTGCTGGAAGGGTTCGAACAGACGCTGCTGCTGCTCCGGCGTCATGCCGATGCCGGTATCGCAGACGGTGAAGTGCAGCTTGACCTCGCCGGGTCGACTTTCCACCGCCTCGATGCGCAACACCACCTCCCCCTCCTGGGTGAACTTGATGGCGTTGCCCAGCAGGTTGGTCAGAATCTGCTCCAGCCGCAGCGGATCGCCCAGCAGGCGCACCGGCACGTTGCGCTCCACCAGCACCAGCAATTCCAGCCCCTTTTCGGCGGCCCGCAGCCCCAGCACGGCGATGACGCCGTCCAATACCTCCTGCAGAACGAAGGGGATGCGCTCCAGGTGGACCCGTTCCACCTCCAGCCGGGAGAAGTCGAGGATGTCGTTGATGATGCCCAGCAGCGCCTTGGCGGCCTGGGCGATTTTGCCCAGATAGTCGCGTTGCCGCGTGGTGAGTTCGGTTTGCAGGCACAGGCCGCTCAATCCGATGATGGCGTTCATGGGGGTGCGGATTTCGTGGCTCATGTTGGCCAGAAAGAGACCCTTGGCGCGATTGGCCTCTTCCGCCTGCTCCTTGGCCACCACCAACGCCGCTTCCGCCTGGGAACGCACCACGTCGTTGCGCAGGGCGTCGATGGCGAAGGCGACATTGCCGGCCACCTGCTGCATCAGCGCCAGCACCTCTTCCTCCACGGAACTGGCGTCGGCCTCACCCAGAATGATGCCGCCCAACAGGCCACGCGGTCCCCACAGCGGCAGCACGATCAGGCTGTGCAATCCCAGACGCCGCACCGGCTCCCGCCATGCTTCGAAGCGGTGATCCCGGAGGATATCACGCAGCACCACGCTTTTGCCGGTGCGCAGAGCGATACCGGTGGGGCCTTTGCCCCGTTCGTCGTCAAGGCGCACCAACTCCACTCCGATGGTGGCGTCGTTCTCCCGCCCCGCCCAGGCGCTGACCTTCAGGCGGCGGTTCTCCCCCTCGCCCTCTTTCAGGCTGATCCACACCAGGGGATGGCGATGCCCCTCCAGAAGAATGGCGCACACCTTCTGCAGGAGTTGCCTCTCCTCCCTGGCCTCCACAATGGCCTGATTGACCCGGCTCAGGGTGAGCAGGTCGCGATTGCTGCGCCGCAGAGAGCCCTCCACGGCCCGCTCCCTGGCCAACGCCAGGTTGAGCTCGGCCAGTTGCAGCCCCAGACGCCGCACCATGGGCCGAAACATGCCCACTCCAGCAAAAACCAAAGTCATCAAAATGGCCAGCAGGGCGCCGAATTGCAGACGGCGCAGCAGATTCAGGGTGGCTTCGCTCTCCAGTTGGTATTGCAGGGTCAGGTCGTTGAGCCCCTGGAGCAACTCGCCCATGGCGAAGGCCAGAAACTGGTTGGTGCGTTCGGTCCAAGGCCCTTCGCCCTCCTGCAGATAGGCGCGACCGAAAGCGAAGAAGCGGGTCAGATCCGCGTGCAAACGGCGTTTCGGGCCGAAGAAGATGGCTTTGAGACCGGGGGAGAGGTGTTGGCTCTTGCCGTCGCTGCCTTCGACCAGCCGCAGATGGGTGGCGCTCATCACCTCCAGGTTTTCGGCGAACTCCTGGCGCAACAGGCGGTAGGGTTCGCCGCTGGGGCTGCGTTCCATCTGCAGCACCAGCAGGGCCAGCCGCTGCAGCAGCATGCGTTGCCGTCCGGCCAGATTGATCTCCTGGGCGTAGGTCATGTCACCGCTGGCCAGATGGGAGAAGATCAGATGGGATCCCCCCACCAGCACGGCCAGCACCACCAGAACAAGAATGTAACGGCGGGTGAGACTGCGAACCACGTGTTCCGGCATGGTGCAAACCCCGAAGAAAGATCAAAAGGTGAACCGGGGCATCTTATACCCAACCCGGCCCGGTTGAAATACCGTTCAACCAGACTCCGCCGTTGGGAGTACGGGGGTCCGGGGGGGATTATCCCCCCCGGCGGGTCCAGGGCAGCGCTCTGGGACTTTTCCTTGATCCGTTCAGTATCGCGGCAAGCCAGTACTTTTTGGTATTGCCCTGAATTTATGGTTATGGTTTATTAATATACCGGCTGATCAAATCAAGGAATAACGACCATGACCGACGCCCTGACCAAAGCCCTTTGCCCCGAGGATAACGCCTGTGACCCGTCGGCTTCCCGGACGGAGGGGGAGCTGGTGGTGTATTTTCACGATGCCACGGTGCGAAAAGAGGCCGGAACCGACCAGGTTACGGCTCGGGTGATGATGCGGCTTGGCCGGACGGGGCCTTGCAGCGTCATTTTTGATTTTGAAGCCCCGTTGGGCCCCATCGAGGCGGAAGAGGTGACCTGGTATCTGGAGCGGTACCACCGCTGGCCGGGGGAGGCTTTCCGTTATCGGGCCAAGAAGGTGGAAGCCGCCCTGCCGGTATGGGGAAAGGCGTTGTATGAGGCGCTGTTCAATGTTCCGGAGATGGTGGCTTCGTGGCAGCAGGCGGAAGAGCGCACCTTGACCCTGCGCCTGGAGGACGACCCTTCCACGGAGGGGGCGGCGCGGCTTTTTGCCCTGCCGTGGGAACTGTTGCACGACGACAGGGGATTTCTCCTGGAAGCCACTCCCCCGGTACGGTTACGGCGGCAGTTCGCCGGGGAAAGTGGTACAACCGCATCCGCAACTCAGGGACCGTTGCGGGTGTTGCTGCTTTCGCCGCGACCTGAAGAGCCAGACATAGGCTATATCAACCATCGGGTGACGGCCAAACCCTTGGCCAAAACCCTCAAAGCCCTCGGCGACCGGGCCGAATTCACCCTGCTGCCGGAGCCGACGCTGACTGAACTGGTCGTGGCTCTCAAGAGAGCCAAAAAGTCGGGCAGGCCGTTTCATGTGGTTCACTTCGACGGGCACGGTACCTACCTAGCAGAAAAGGGGCAGGGAGCACTCTGCTTTGAAGCGGAGAGGCAGCAGAAAAAGCTGGTGAATCGCCAGGCCCGGATCGTGTCAACTGCCAAGCTGCACAACGTGCTGAAAAAGCTTGGCGTACCCTTTGTTTTTCTGGAAGCCTGCAAGAGTGGCCAGGCCGGTTTGGATGCCACGGCCTCTGTGGCGGGAGCCTTTTTGCATTTGGGGGCGGGAGCCGTGGCGGCCATGAGCCACAGCGTGCTGGTGGTCACTGCCGAAAAACTGGTGACGGAATTTTACGCCCGTCTGGCCCGGGGGGCCACTCTCAGCGAGGCCATGGTGGCCGGGCAGAGGCATCTTTTTGATGACCGTGTCCGGGGCTACTACCTGGGAGCGGGACGGCTGGAGCTGCAAGACTGGTTCGTACCGCAGCTCTATCAACAGGCGGGCGGAGACTGCGCCCTGGTGGCGGCGGGGCACGTCGCGAAAGAGGTGAAGCCGACCGCGGACGATCCCCTGCCGACGGTGCATGCACACGAATTCGTGGGCCGCAGCCGGAAGTTGCTGACCCTCGAAAGGCTGTTTCTGGTGGAGGGTTACGCCGTGCTGCTGGGCGAAGGCGGCGAGGGCAAGACGGCCCTGGCGGTGGAGGCGGCGCACTGGCTGCGACTGATCGGGCGGGTGGAGCGGGTAGCCTTTGTTTCTCTGGAGGATCACAAACACCTCGACGCGGTATTGGACCAGTTGGGCAAGCTGTTGGCGGGAGAGACCTGTCCCCCGGCGGCGTTGGATCGAGAGCAAGCGATCCGGGCCATCGAGGGGGTATTGAAGAGGCAGTCCACCTTGCTTGTCTTGGACAACATGGAGACGGTGCTGCCCCCCCGGAAGGGAGCCCCGTCGGGAGCCTACGATGAAGAGATTCTGTGGGAATTATTGACCCTTTTCCAGCGCTTGATGGGGGTTGGCCAAACCCGACTGCTCTTCACCAGCCGGGAGGAGCTGCCCGTTCCTTTCGCCAACACCTATCATTATGTCTCCATCGGAGCCCTGGAGGAGTGGGACGCGGTGGAAATGGTCAGGGAGGTGTTGCAAAAGGCCGGTGTGGTCCCCGCCGTGGTTGCCGGCGAGGACACGGAAGAGACCCTGCTCAACCTGGTCCGCTCGGTACGCTGCCACGCCCGCACCCTGGCGCTGTTGGCTCCGGACTTGGCCAGGGATGGCCTCTGTCAGACCACGGAGACGCTGCACCAACTCATGCGGCAATTGCACGAGAAGTACCCCAATGATCGGGAGCGCAGCCTTTACGCCGGGGTAGCCCTCGCCCTGAACCGCCTCTCCCCCGAAACCCGCCGCCTGATCCGCCCGTTGGGGGTGCTTCAGGGTGGCGGGCATTTGGGGGTGATTGGGGAAGTCTTGGGTATTTCCGATCAGGATCGCCTTACCGCCCTGGCTACCGAACTGGCCCAAAGCGGATTGTGTCAGATCCATGAAAACGGCTATCTCACCTTTCATTTTGCCCTCTGCCCCTTCCTCTGGGGGGAGATGCCAGCAATGGAACGGGAGGCGACGCTGGCGCACTGGCTGCAGGCAGAGGCTCAATTCCTTGCATTCCTCCATCAACAACACTCCAAAGATTCCCGTTTCTCAGCCAATCTGACCCTATTGGACCTCGATAATCATCTCTTTGGGTTGGAAAAGGCAGCTCAACTATGTTCGGTGGAGCAGGCCATAGAATGGGCGGGTTTGATGGCCACCCTGCTGAAAAACCTGAACAGGAAATCGGCCCAACAGCGGGTGGCTACCATTCAGCAAGAACTGGAAAAACGGCTGGGAGATGGCTGGTCCCACACACACTTCGATGCCGCCATGGCTTTTGCGGAATTGCTGGAGCAACAGGGTCACCTGAATGAGGCCATGGTTGCTGCCCAGAGGCTGTTGCAACAGAGTCAATCTGCTGGGGAAACGGCCTATGAGACCGCCTCCTATGACTTGGCTGTAGCCTATCACTTGGCAGGCAGGTATTCCTCAATGAACGGAAATCCAGCCAGGGCCATGGCTGATCTGAACGAGGCTCTTTCTCGCTTTACGAAGCTCGGACAGGGAGGAAGCCAAGAAGCCCGTCATATGATTGCCGCCGTAACGAGCGACCTGGGGGATTGTTGTCTCATCTTAGGCCAACCGGACCAAGCCGAACTGCTTCACCAAAGATCCGCAGATCAAGATGTTATAGAAGGCAATCTTCGAGGTGTCGCCGTTTCCAAAATGCAATTGGGCATGGTCTATTGGCAACAGAAACGGTACAAGGAGGCACTGCAAGCCTATGCCGAGGCTCAGGAAGAGTTCAGTCGTTTGAATGAACCCAACATGGTTGCAGTCAGTTGGCACAAGACGGGTGAAGTGTATCAGGAAATGCAATTCTGGCAGGATGCGGAAGATGCCTACCGGAAATCCCTGCAGATCAAAACCCAACAGGGAAACCCGTGGAACATGGTCGGTACCCTGAGCAAACTGGGCACCCTCTTCGCCGACCAAGACCGCAGCGAAGAAGCCGCTGTCCTTTTCCGCAAAGCTCTCGAAATTTCCATTCAGTTGCAAAACAAGGCCACCGAAGGAGGAATTCGCAACAACCTAGCCTACACACTACTCAAGCTGAACCACATGAAGGAGGCTAGGCAAGAGATTCAACAGGCCATCAAATGCAAAGTGCCGTTTGGCCACGCCGCCGCGTTGTGGAAATGCTACGACATCCTGGCCCGAATCGAATCAGCTGACAATCAGCCCAAAGCCGCCGCCGAGGCGCGACGTCAAGCCCGCCGCCTCTTTGCCCAATACCGCCGGGATGGAGGGGAAAATCATGACATAGCGGTAGACTTGTGCCATAAAACAGCCGCTACCATCCAAAATGGAGCCATCGTCCAGTCGAAAAATGATATTATGCAAATAGCCCAAAATCCAAATCTACCGTCATATCTACAACCCCTCTTCCCCGTCCTGAACTCCATCCTCGACGGCAACCGCGACCCCGCCCTGGCCGACACGCCAGGCCTGGACTTCGACGACGCCGTCGAAGTGGAACTCCTGCTGGAGCAACTGGCCAAGCCGGGGTGAGGCGAACGGATTGTTCCGGAGCGTCGGGCTATATTGACATTTACCGACGTTTTGAAACATTACGGGGTATGGAACGAGACAGGGTTACAGCAACTTGACGAGTGCGGCGGTGACGGCCACGGCGGCGGCGATCATGCCACCCAGTTTGATGATCAAACGATATTCCAGCTCCCGCAAATCCGCCTTGGTGGCCAGTTCCGCCTCTCCCTGGGCTTCCCGTAAAGCTTGCGCGATCGCCTCGGCCTGGGATTCCGCAATACCGGCGTTGCGTAGGGTGCGAGTGAATTTCAGCGTATCAAAGGTGATAGTGTTCATGGTCCAAGTGTGGAATAAACAGCCGGGGTCTGTCAACAAGAGATCCGTTTTGGTGAACGCCCAACCCGAGGGGAGTTGGCACGTTTAAAGAAAGGGAGGATGAACCCCTCCCCGGACCCCCGTATTTTCAACGTCACCGACCCTGCGCGACGCTATACCCCACCCCCCGCTTCGTGTTATCGTGGCGGCACTATCCGCGAACGACAAACCATCGGGCGTCCCTTGAAAAGCGATATCCTGCAAGTCCTGGCCAGCATCGGGCTGGCGGCGCTGCTGTGCCAATGGCTGGCCTGGCATCTGGGGCTGCCCGCCATCGTGCCGCTGCTGCTGACCGGACTCCTGCTGGGGCCCGGCCTCGGCTGGCTGCAGCCCGACGCCCTGCTCGGCGACCTCCTCTACCCCCTGGTCTCCCTCTCGGTCTCCGCCATCCTCTTCGAAGGCTCGCTGCATCTGCGCTTTCGCGATATCCGCGGTCTGGAAACCGTGGTGCGCTCCTTCCTCACCGCCGGGTTGCTCACCTCCTGGATCGGGCTGACCGTGGCTTCCCACGGACTGTTCGGCTTCGCCTGGCCGGTGGCCGGCCTCTTCGGGGCCATCGCCGTGGTCTCCGGTCCCACGGTGGTGGGGCCCATGCTGCGCGCCATCCGACCCAGTCGCAAAATCGCCGGCATCCTGCGCTGGGAAAGCATCCTGCTGCCCCCCATGGGCGCGATTCTGGCCCTGCTGGTCTTCGAGTTCATCGTCTCCTCCGGCCACGGCAAAAACCCACTCGAAACCACCTTGGCCACCTTCGGCTCCATGCTCTTCGTCGGCATCGGCCTGGGAATCACCTGCGGGCTGGGCTTCGCCGCCGTGCTGCGACGCCATGCCCTGCCCTCCTTTCTGCACAATATCGGCGCCCTCTCCCTGGTCTTCGCCCTCTTCGCCCTGGCCAACGCCCTGCAAGCCGAATCGGGTCTGCTGGCCGTCACCCTCATGGGACTCACCCTGGCCAACAGCAACGGCGCGGAACTGGCCATGGACGCCATCAAAATCTTCAAGGCCAGCATCAGCGTCCTGCTCATCTCCACCCTCTTCATCGTGCTGGCGGCACGCATCCGCTTTCCGGAAATCATCGCCCTCGGCCCCCCCGCCCTCGGCCTGCTGCTGACCATCCAGTTCATCACCAACCCCCTGCGGGCCTGGATCGCCACTTACGGACACGGCTTCTCCGCCAAAGAGATCCTGCTGCTGGGCTGGATCGGCCCTCGCGGCATCGTCGCCGCCGCAGTGGCCACCCTCATCGCCTTCCGCCTCGAACAGGAGGGCTATCCCGAAGCCCGCACCTTCATTCCCTTGATGTTCATGCTGATCCTCGGCACCGTCTTCTTCCAGGGACTCACCGCCGCGCCGCTGGCCCGTCGCCTGCGCCTGACCGAATCGAGCGGCGAAGGTTTCCTCATCCTCGGCTCCAACGAGGTGGCCCGCGCCGTCGCCGTGGCCCTGAAACAGTGCGGCGCCCGCATCCTCATCGCCGATACCAACTGGCACTCCCTGCGCCGCGCCCGTTACGAAGGGCTGGAGATCTTCTACGGCAACCCCCTCTCCCAGTTCGCCGAACACCACCTCGACCTCTCCGGCATCGGCAACTTCCTGGGACTGGCCTCCGCCGAGGAGCGCAACCTGCTCACCGCCCACCACCTGCGCGACGAGTTCGGCCCCGATCACCTCTTCATTCTGCGCAACCACGGCGATCACGATGCGGAGCGGCACAAACTCGGCTTCGCCCGCTTTCCCGTGGCCCACACCCTCTTCGGATCACGGGTGAGCCACGCCAATCTGGCCGGACTGCTGGCCCGGGGCGGACGCCTGCAACAATCCCTCGTCACCACCCCCGACGGCCTGCCGCCCCCCAAGGCCCTGCCCCTCTTCGCCCTCGATCTCAACAACACCATCCACCTTTACACCACCACCCGGCAGCCCCAACCCGCCCCCGGCTGGACCCTGGTCTGCCTGCACAATCCGGCGGAAATCGCCCTCCCGAGGCCTTCCCGATGACCCTTCCCGAGGCACTGCCATGACCCGTCCCCAATTCGGCATCGGCGCCCGATTCATCCTGACCTTCTTCATCGCCATCCTGACCTTCTCAGGCCTGGTGGGCTGGTTTCTCTTCCATCGCGCCCAGGAGGATCTCGCCACCCAGGCCCAGGCCGAACTGGCCATGCGCCTGCGCGAAAAACGCCAGTTGCTCATCACCTTCTTCCGCGAAATCGAGGACGACATCCAACTCATCGCCCGCACCCTGCTGGTGCAGGAGGCCCTGCGCCTCGACGATCCCCCGGACGACGATCCCCCGCGCGCCAAAGCCATCGTCAACCTGCAGGCTTACCTCGACGCGGTCCTCTCCTCCCACTACCTGTTCCAGTATCTGCGCCTCGATCTGCCCGCGGGCAAGCAATGGCGACGGCTGGGCGAATCGGGGTTCAGCAGCCACTCCCCCGGATCCCCTTCCCTGAACCCGGAGGAGATCGCCCTTCTGCCGGAACGCTTTCACCTCGCCGCGCTGCCCCCCAAGGATCCCCACGCGCCCATGCTGCTGCGCATCGTGCATCCGGTGGTCATCGACAAGCGCCTGCAGGCCGTCATCACCCTGGACATGGATCTGGGCCACTTCGTCGAACAGAACATGCTGGAAAACCGCGTCTATGCCAACGGCTTCCACCACCAGACCCGCCTCTATCTGACGGACCATCGCGGACAGGTGCTGGTGGCCCCCATGCTGGGCGGGAAAAAGGAGCGTCCGACCCCCACCGAACACTTCGCGGAGCTGATCCGCCAGGACGAACACGAAACCCTGGAACTGCCGGGAGAACATCCCGCCCTGCTGCTGGGCATGTCCATGATGCTGCCCCCCAACTGGAGTCCCACCCGGCTGGGTCTGGTGCTGGAGGCCTCCCGGGAACGGCTGCCCCGGGCCCTGATCGATCTGCAGCGCCGCTCGCTGCTCTTCACCCTGGGACTGGCGGTTCTGGGAGGGCTCTTCGTGCTGCTGGTCACCCGTCGTCTGCTGCGTCCCCTGGAGAGCATCACCCGCTCCGCCCTGGCCTTTTCCAGCGGCGAGGAGACCATTCCCCTGCTGCCCACCGAGCGGCCCGACGAGATCGGCATCCTGGCGCGGGCCCTCAACGAGGCCCTCACCGGACTGCGGGACCATCGCCGCGACCTGCAGGATCGGGAGGATTTCCTCTCCGCGCTCACCGAAACCATGGTGGACGGCCTGCTGACCCTCAACTCGCGCGGCATCGTGCGTTCGGTCAACCGCGCCGCCCTCGACCTCTTCGGCTACTCCCGCGAAGGGCTGATCGGCCTCTCCTTCCTCAATCTGCTGGCCCCCTCCAGCCGCGACGGGGCCGCCGAAGGGGTCGAACGCCTGCTGGAAGCCAATCCCGATCGCCCCGTGGGCGCCTCCTTCGAAGTGCAGGGACTCGACGCCTCCTCACGGGTCTTTCCCATGCTGCTGGGGCTCAACCGCTTCCAGCACCGCTCCCGCCAGTACTACGTGGTCACGGTGCGAGAGCTGACCAGCCTCAAAGCCGCTCAGGAGGAGGTGCGCAAACTCTCCCAGGCGGTGGAGCAGAGTCCCAACATGGTGGTCATCACCGATCGCACGGGATGCATCGAATACGTCAATCCGCGATTCACCCTGCAGACCGGCTACACCCCCGAGGAGGCGTTGGGACAGAATCCCCGTCTGCTCAAATCGGGCAAGCGCTCCCCCGAGGAGTATGCGGCCCTGTGGCGCACCATTCTCGGCGGACGGGAGTGGCGCGGCACCTTCGAAAACCGGCGCAAGGACGGCACCACCTTCTGGTCCGAAGCGGCCATCTCCCCCATCATCGACGACAACGGCAACATCAGCCACTTTCTGGCCATCCAACAGGATGTCACCGACCGGCTTCAGGCCGAAAAACGCCTGCAGGAGGCCTACGCCCGCCTGGGCGAAAGCGAAAGCCGCCTGCGGGCCATCGTGGACAATATGCCGAGCCTGCTCTATCTCAAGGATGTGGGCAACCGGTATCTGCTGGTCAATCGCCAGTTCCGCGAGTTTTTCGGACTGACGGACCACACCCCGGTCTTTGGCCGCACCGATGTGGAAACCCTCTCCCCCGAAGTGGCCGCCCAGTTGCAGATCGGGGACCGGCTGGTCTTCCAGCGGGGACTGCCCTACGAGAACAAGGAGCCCCTGCCCCAAAACGGCGACGGCAGCCGTCTGTTCCACATGGTACGGTTTCCCATGGTGGTGGACGGCAGCGGCCATTTCGCCCTGTGCGCCATCGGCACCGACATCACCGAACGGCAACACAACGAGGAGCGGCTGCGCCGTTCCCTGGAAACCCAGCAGGTGGTGGCCAAACTCCTGGCCGGCGCCTTGGCCCCCCTGCCCCTGCCCGCCCTGCTGGAGCAGTCCCTGGAACGGGTGCTGACCACCAGTTGGCTGGCCTGGCGCAGCAAGGGGGTGGTCTTCCTGCTGGACGAAAACGGCAGCCATCTGCACGCGGTGGCCGCCCACGGCATGGATCTGCGCGGCACCGGCTGCGACGTGCTGCCTCTGGACCGCTGCACCTGCGGCATCGCGGTGCAGCAACGCCGCATCCACTTCTCCTCCACCGCTGCGGAGGGCGACATCTGCCCGATGCATATGCCGGGGCACGGCCACTACGCCGTGCCCCTGGTCAGCGGCGACCGGGTTTTGGGAGTCCTCTCCATCCATCTGCCGGATCACGCCGTTTCCGATCCGGAGGAGGAGTCGCTGCTCTCGGTGGTGGGCCATACCCTGGGCGGCATCATCGAACGACGACGCCTCGACGAGGATCTGCGCCGCGCCATGGCGCAGGCGGAAGCGGCCAACAAAGCCAAAAGTGAGTTCCTGGCCAACACGAGCCATGAAATCCGCACCCCCATGAACGCCATCATCGGCCTGACCCAGTTGTGTCTGCAAACCGATCTGACGCCCCGGCAGCAAGACTACCTCCAGAAGGTGGATCAGTCGGCGCGGAACCTGCTGGGCATCATCAACGACATTCTCGACTTCTCAAGGGTGGATGCCAAGCGTCTGGATCTGGAAGCCCGCCCCTTCCTGCTCGACGAGGTGCTGGAAAATCTCATCGACGTCACCGCTCTCAAGGCGCGGCAGAAGGGACTCGACTTCCTGGTCGCGGTCGATCCGGTCACGCCGCCGGTTCTGGTGGGCGACCCTCTGCGACTGGGGCAGGTGCTGGTCAATCTGACCAGCAACGCCGTCAAGTTCACCCGGAAGGGCGAGGTGGTGGCGGCGGTCACGCCCGATATCTGCCGGGAGAACTCGGTACGACTGCTCTTTCAGGTCAGCGACAGCGGCATCGGCATGACGGCGGAGCAGATCAAGGGTCTCTTCCAGCCCTTCACCCAGGCCGACTCCTCCACCACGCGGCAATACGGCGGCACCGGGCTGGGGCTGTCGATCAGTCAGAAGCTGGTGGAGCTGATGGGAGGGCGCATCGAGGTGGAGAGCCAGCCGGGGCGGGGCAGTTGTTTCCGCTTCAGTCTGGAGTTCCCTCTGGCGGGCGCGGAGGCGTTGAAGCGGCCCGTGGCCGACGGAGCGGGTCTGGCGGAGCTGGATCTCCTGGTGGCGGAAGGGGCCCTGGCCTGGCGGGAGGTGCTGCGCGCCCAACTGGAAGGCCGCTGCCGGAGCCTGAAGCAGGTGGAGAGCCTGGCGGAGGCGGAACAGGCCCTGGAGGGGACGCCCTTCGACGTGCTGCTTCTGGACTGGAATCTGGCGGACAAGGAGGCTGCGGGACGACTGCGCGAACGGGCTCCGGGGCTGGTGGTGATTCCGATGATCGGCCTGGGCGAAGAGGTCCGCGGCTTGGCCGGCGGGGAGACGGTGCTGCACAAACCCTTCTCGCGGCGGCGGTTGTGGGAGTCGCTGCAAGGCGGGCCTCTGCCGCCGCAAGCGCCGTCGGGCGGTGAAGAGTGGTCCCGGGGCCGGGTGCTGCTGGTGGAGGACAACGCCATCAATCGCCAGGTGGCGCGGGAGTTCCTGGAAGGCGCCGGTCTGGAGGTGACGGTGGCCGAAGATGGCCACGAAGCGGTGGAGCGGGCCAAACAGGGCGAGTCCTTCGACCTGGTCTTCATGGATCTGCAGATGCCGGTCATGGACGGATTCGAAGCCACCCGCCAACTGCGGCAACTGCCGGAGTGGCGGCAGGCCCCCATCGTGGCCATGACCGCCAATGCGCGCCGGGAGGATCGGGAGGAGTGCCTGGCGGCGGGCATGAACGACCATCTGCCTAAACCCTTCGAGGTGGGGGCTCTGCGCAACATGTTGCGCAAGTGGATCTCCTGGCAGCTTCCCGAGGAGGCCCCGAGGGAGCGGGCCACGGAGACCGATTTCCTGGAGGGGGTCGACACCCTTGCCGGACTGCAACGCGCCGCCGGCAACCGGCGGCTCTATCGGGAGGTGTTGGGCCGTTTCGCCCGCGACCACGCCGCCGATGCCGAACGCATCGCCGCCGCCCTGGCGGAAGGCCGTACCGAAGAGGCGCGACTGCTGGCCCACACCCTGAAGGGGGTGGCCGGCAATCTGGGCGCGGTGACGCTGCAACAGGAGACCACCCTGCTGGAGAAGGCCATCAAGAGCGGAGACGAGGCGGTGGACAGCCTGTTGCCCCGGCTGACGGCGGCGTTGCTTCGCGTCGTCGGCGGCATCGAAGCGGCCCAACCCGGCTGGATGGCCGAGGCCGCTCCCGCCGCGCCGAGCACCTGGGATCCCGATCAGGCCCTGCAACGGCTGGATCGCATGAGGACGTTCCTGGAGAATTCGGATATCGAGGCCCTGGAGCTTTTCGAGCCCCTGCGGGCCGTGCTGGGGGGACGTTCGGAAGAGTTGCTGCAGTCGCTGCAGGCGTCTCTGAACGATTACGACTTCGCCAGCGCCCGCCGTTGTCTGGCCGACATACGCCACCACATCAGCCGCGAAGAGGAGTCGTGAGCATGGTCGAGAGGGAACGCATCCTGCTGGTGGACGACCGGCCGGAGAATCTGGCCATGCTGGCTTCCCTGCTGGGCAACCATTACATCCGGCAGGTGGCCACCAGCGGCCCGGTGGCGCTGGAGCTGGCCAATCGGGAGCCCAAGCCCGATCTGATCCTGCTGGACGTCAACATGCCGGAGATGGACGGGTACGAGGTCTGCCGCCGGCTGCGGGCCGAGGAGAAGACCCGGGAGATCCCGGTGATCTTCGTGACGGCGCGGGACGCCACGGAAGACGAGACCCGCGGCTTCGCCGAAGGCGCGGTCGATTACATCACCAAGCCCTTTTCGCCGCCGGTGGTGCTGGCGCGGGTGCGCACCCATCTGGCGTTGCGCCGTGCCAGTCGGGAGATGGCCCGGCAGAACGATCTGCTGCGGCAGGAACGCGAGCTGGTGGAACGCATCGTGTTGCGGGTGCGTCAGGCGGATCGCTGCGACTGGACGGGACTGCGCATGCTGCTTTCCGCCGTGGAGCAGACCACGGGGGATCTGGTGCTTTCCCTGAGTCGCAAGGACGGGGTGCAACACGTTCTGGTGGGGGATTTCACCGGCCACGGTCTGCCTGCGGCCATCATGGGGCCGATCGTGGCCCACATCTTTCAGCGCCAGACGGAGATGGGCGCGGACATGACCGTCATTCTGGAGGAGATCAACCGGGAGTTGCATCGTCGTCTGCCCACCGGATTGTACATGGCGGCGGGTTTTCTGGCCCTGGATCGCCGAGAGGGACGGGTGCGGCTGTGGAATCGGGGTTTGCCGGCCATTCTGCGTTTTCACCAGGGGCGCTGCCTGCAACAACGTCCCTCCTCCGGTCTGCCCCTGGGCATTCTGGATGAGACCTCGGCCCGGGAAGACGAACAGCTTTGGCAGGTGACCGCCGGCGAGCGGCTGGTCCTCTCTTCCGACGGGGTGACGGAGATTCCCGTCGATGCCGAGGGGAATCTCCTGGGCACCGACGGCCTGATCCGTTTGATGGAGGAGCTGATGCGGCGCAACGATCCGCTGGAGAGTCTGCTGGAGCAGCTGCGCGCTCTGCGGGAGGTGTTTCAGGACGACGTGACCCTGGTGGAATTGACGGTGTGACGGGGAAGAAGCCTGGGAGTGGATACGGGGGTCCGGGGGGGATTATCCCCCCCGGCGGGGTTCGGGGCGGAGCCCCG
>JADGAQ010000047.1 GCA_015231925.1 Magnetococcales bacterium | reverse complement strand
TAATCGCCCCCGGACCCCCGTATTAATGAACGAATGAAACAGAAATGGAATAACACGCCCTAACCCAACCCGGGCAACCTCATAAAAAATAATAATATCTGTCCATAAATACCCGCAATCCGTCTGCATAACACCATGGCTTTTCCTTGAGTGCAATCATCAGCTCCCCCTTTTCCATAGCGCGGGTCGCCAAGGCCTCTCCATCCAAAAACTGAAACGGCCCGTCAAATATTCCCACATACGATGCCACATTGTGCCGCTTCAACCAGGACTCCCCGTTTTTGACCCGACTGACGCTGCCCTGCCATGGCTCATAGTCCACCATGCGCAACAAGGCCTTTTCCCGAAAATCCACCGAACCCTCTCGGCTCAGCAGCCGATACTGAACTGGATCCTCTGCCAGAACAATCTGGTGAATGCCAACCTCTTCCTGCAACTCCTTCCTGGCATTCTCATGAAAGGCATTCCGGTCAATGGGCCAACTCTCTGTGACCACATGCCCTCCGACCGTCTTGTCCCACATCAGCGGATTCTCCGGTTTGGCCCCTCGCTGCACCAATCGAACCCGGCCATCCGACCCGGTGAGCATGATATGCACCACGGGAACCGCCAAAGGTGCATCGCCATGCGCCCTGGAATAGTCCCGAATTTCCGCTAGAAGTTCCGAGCGATTGGCCGTCTTGACATACCGACCATTGCGATCCGTGGCATGCAGCAATTCTTCCATGTTCAACTCATATATCGGCAATAACGTTAAAAGACAGCCGTGAGGGGTAATGGGGGCCGGCCACCGTGGATTTTCCCCGTGGGCTTCCGGAAGCCCGCCACCCTATCCCGCAGGTTCCTACTTTTTCTTCCGTTTTGCCCCCTTTTTCTGACGGCTTTTTGCCTTGGCAGACTGTTTTGGCGCTTTTTCCTTTGCAGGCAGGTACCTTCCAAGCAGAGGTTCCAGTCCCTTGGCCATTTCCTCACGGACCAGGTTCTGGATTTCTCCCTTCAAGTTCATTACATCCTGCCTCAAGGAGTCCAGATCCTTCAGCGGTTGGGTCGGCATGGTCTCCTGTGGTTTCAGGGTGCGGATGGCCCCCTCCCGAAGAACCTGATTGACCCAGGCATAAATCGTTTTCCCTTCCCGCTTTGCAGCGAGTTTGGCCGCAACACGAACTTCGTTTTCAATATTTTTGATTGTCCATGTTGCCGAGGTCAGATTGCCTTCACCCAACCCGGAGTCATCGTCGAGCATCTCCTCGTCAACCATGTTCCACCTTATTTCTCAAAGGAGCATCGTGCTTTTTACGCAAAAAAGCGGCGTACCATGTGATGGTACGCCGCCTTCTTGTTACAAAACTACCAGGAACCGATCCGGCTCATCACTTGGCCGTGAAGGTACCCTGGATGGTGGTGAAGCTGCTGTTCGCATCATCAATCAGGTTGAAGCCGCTGAACCCGAATTGATAGAAGTAGTCACCCGCAGCGGCCGTGGCATCCAGGGAAGCACCCAGGGTGGCATGGCTCATGAGGGTTCCGATGGCACCCTTGATGGAGGTGGCACCAGCGCTCTGGTTGGTCGACGTGGAGGTGACCAGAAGGTTGTCGGCATCCTTGTTGCTCACCGTGGTGGTGGAGGCAGAGGAGTCACCCTTCTTGTAGTAGGTCACGGTGGCGGAACCGCTGGCCGGGAGGGTCAGGGTCAGCTCGGAACCCGTGGAGCTCCAGTTGACATCGTAGGAGACCTGGATATAACGCTGACCGGTGGAACGGGTCGCCGAGGTACCATCCTTGAGCAACATGGTGACGGTAGCGGTACCGGTACCGACGGGCATGGAGGTCAAGGTGAAGACGATACGGGGCACCGTGCCGGAGGGCGAGGTGGCCGCCAGGCTGCTGAGGTTGGAAGCGCTCAGGGTGTTGCTGCTGTTCAGGTTGGCCGTCAACACGGAAGAGGAGACCGTGGCGGACGTAGGCGTCTTGGTGGAACCATCGCCATCGACGACGTAGATGGAGCTCTTGGTCACCTTGAAGCTGGTGGCAGCGGCAACCGCAGTAGCAGCCGAGGAGGCGGCAGCGGCAGCAGCGGAGTCAGACAGAGAGGTCACCGTCTTGAGGGCGGTGGCCGTGGCCAAGCTGCTGATGGGCGTGGTCAGAGCAGCGGCAGCCGAACTCCAGGTCGAGGTCGACTTGGTGGTCTTCATGAGATCCACGGCATTGGCCAGATTATTCCAGTCGGTCGCCGCAGTACCACTCAGGGTGGCGGCGTAGGCCACCATGTTGGTCTTGGCAACCTGGAGGAAATCGCTGCTGGCGGCGGCGAAGGCGGCGTTCACGGTATCCAGGGAGGTCCCGGAGGAGGTGAAGACGCCGGAGAAGGCCGAGTTCAGATCGGTCAAGGTCTTGCTGTTGGCGAAGGTCAGGGTGCCTTGCA
Source organism: Magnetococcales bacterium (assembly GCA_015231925.1). Lineage (NCBI taxonomy): Bacteria > Pseudomonadati > Pseudomonadota > Magnetococcia > Magnetococcales > Magnetococcales bacterium. The sequence goes on along the minus strand of JADGAQ010000047.1, from coordinate 22,670 downwards.
GCAGATTGGCCACGTTCATGGCGACAGCGGCCTGGACAGCCAGAACCAACTGTTGGGCGCCAGAGGTGGTGATATTGTAGTTCATCGAACCGTCCTTGAGCTCATCACCCAGGGCGCTGATGATTTGGGAAGCGGTCTTGTTGGTGCCGGAGCTGGTGGAGGCATCCACCGCATCGCGGATGGACTCGGCCAGGAGTTCCATGGCCATGGAGAGCTTGGCCGCATTGGTGGAGCTCAGGGCACGCACGTTGCTGGTGACCGGGTCGAACCCGCTGATGTCACCGGCGCCGAGGCCGAAGGAGGAGAGCACACCGGTCTTGACGGCGTTGTAGTTGGAGGTCAGGGTGCTGGAGGTCAACCCGGAGAGGGTACCACCGGCAGCAGCCTTGAGGCCGGCAGCCAGAATGGTGGTCAGGGGGTTGGCGTTGACAACACCGGAGGCAGCCGAGGTCGACGTCACGATGGTGCTGAGGTCAAAGCTCGGGGTGGTCCCGGTGAAGTTGTCCGTGGCGCCACTCGCGGAGAAGGTCAACTCCTCGGCGACGGACGGGGTGGAGATGGCCAGGCTGTAGGTACCGGTGGTGCTGGTCGAGGAACCCGTCGAAGATCCCTTGTAGCTGATCGCGGCGCTCTTCAGAGGGCCTTTGACCGCGGTCCCGGAGATGGTGCTGGAGCTGCTGCTGCTGCCGCCACCGCCGCAACCGGCCATGGCTACAGTCACGGCGCCAGCCAAGGAAAGAAGGGTCATGCGCTTCATCATTGTGTTCATCCCCCACTGCTTCATGTGAAAAAACTCCTTCGCGTTCTTCAGATCATTGCGAAATAAAGAAGATTTAGACGCACATCCCCTCTTCCTGAGCGGGGCTCGGCCACATCGGGAGCGATCCGTCCCCGGATTCACCCCTCTTGAAAGCTTCCGCGTCAACTCGGACGACAGGGAGGTAAAACACCGCTATTCCTTCCCCAGCCTCCACAATGGGTTGGCATGTTATACGGCACTTAGTGTGATTGCAAGTCAAAAAATGCGAATATTCGATCTGATTGAAAAATTTTCAAGCCCAATTTCGAATATTGACCAGTTAATATATGTAGAACTCATTTGATTTTTAGTCCATCAGGCCAGCTCTCCATAAAACAGGTCGCCTTGCCGAACCGCCCTCGGAACGACTCCCGTACCCGGAAACACCGCCCCGCCCAGGAAGCCGTGGGGCAGTACCGCACCCCGTCCGCCGCGCGCTCCCAGCCAGGGATCCAGCGGCAGAATATGCTTCTGTCTCTTGCCGGAGTCAAGGTGTACCCCCTTCTCCACCTCAAAGGTGGTAACATCCACCACCACCTCGCCCTTGTTGAGTCGGCAGATGCGCACCCCCTTGCCTCCCGAAGCCTTGGGGAAGGTCTCCAGAGGACAGACCAGCAGCCGCCGGCCACTGTGAATGCAGGCCACATGGTCCCCGGAAACCGGCAGGATGTGCAGCAGGCGATCCCCCGGATTCCAACTGAACAACTGCTTCCCCTTCCGCTGATTGGACACCAGATGAACCCCCTGAAGCCGCATGCCCTGCCCCAGTTCGGTGCTGATGAAATACTCCTTCTCCTCGTCGACCTCCATCATCCAGGCCACCGGATCCTCCGGTTCGAGGTCGAAAAACATGGTCAACGGCTCGCCGGTCCGCTTGGCCGAATCGATTCGGTCCGCCATCAACGAATAGACCCTTCCCGAAGCCATGACCCACGTCACCGTGCGGTGGGCATGGGTGCGCACCATCAGCGACAGTTGATCGTCCCCCTTGAAACGCAGCTTCTGGGGATCCAGATCGTCGTGGCCCTTGAGCAGACGCACCCACCCCTTGTCCGACAAGATCAGCGTCACCGGCTCCCGATCCACCAGATCCGCCGGCTTCAGCTCCACCTGGGTCACGGCCACCTCGATGCGGGTCCGACGGGCATCGGCGAAGGATTCCTTGGTCTGCTTCAGATCCAGGCGGATCACATTCCACATGCGTACTTCATCCGCCAAACGCCCTTCCAGCTCCCGGGCCCGCTCTTCCTTCTGGGCCATCTCCTGGCGGATCAGCATCTCTTCCAGGCGCCGCAAGGCCCGCAGCCGCAGATTGAGAATGGCCTCCGCCTGGCCGGCGTCGAGCCCGAAACGCTCCATGAGACGCGGCGCCGGATCCTCGCTCTCCTTGATGATGGCAATCACCTCGTCGATGTTGAGGTGAACCAGCAGGTAGGCCGCCAGCAGATGCAACCGCTCCCGGAGTTTGGCCAGTTCGTGGGAATCCCGACGGGTTTGCACCTGGAAGCGGTGATCCAGCCAGGCCATCAGCAGGCCCTTGAGATCCATCACTTCGGGCCGGGTGGCCGCCGTGATCACGTTGAAGTTGACCGGAATCCGCACTTCCAAATCGGTGTGCTTGAACAGATAGGCCTGCACCAGTTCCGGGTCGATGCTGCGATTGCGGGGCTCCAGCACGATGCGCAGGGTCTCGTCCGACTCGTCCCGGATATCCTCCAGGAAGAGACACTTCTTCTCCACGATCTGACGGGCGATGTTTTCGATCAAACGCGCCTTTTGCACCTGATAGGGGATCTCCCGCACCACCAGATGCCATTGCCCGCGTTTCAGCTCCTCCCGTTCGATGCGCGCCCGCAGCCGCAACGATCCCCTGCCCTCCTGATAGGCGGTGCGCAGATCCTCCTCCTCGGAAACCAGAACGCCGCCGGTGGGGAAATCGGGGCCTGGAACAAAGCGCATCAGGTCGAGAACGCTGGCTTCGGGGTGATCCAGCAGGTGCAGACAGGCTTCCAGGATCTCCCCCACATTGTGGGGCGGAATGGCCGTGGACATGCCCACGGCGATACCGGTCGCCCCATTGGCCAACAGGTTGGGGAAGCGCGCCGGCAAAACCAGGGGCTCCTGCAACGAGCCGTCGTAGGTCGGGATGAAGTCGACGCAATCCTCGTCCAACCCTTCCAGAAGGGCCTCGGCCACCCGGGTCAGGCGGGCTTCGGTGTAGCGCATGGCGGCTGCCGAATCCCCGTCCACGTTGCCGAAGTTGCCCTGCCCTTCGACCAGGGGATAGCGGGCGGCGAACTCCTGGGCCAGTCGCACCATGGCGTCGTAAGCCGCCTGGTCCCCGTGGGGATGGAACTTGCCGATGACGTCGCCCACCACCCGGGCCGACTTCTTGAACGGCGACTTCGCCGCCAGTCCCAAGGCCTCCATGGCGAACAGAATGCGCCGGTGTACGGGTTTGAGGCCATCCCGCACATCCGGAAGGGAGCGGCTGATGATGGTGGAGAGGGCATACGCCAGATAGCGCCGCTCCAACTCCTCGTGAAAAATGCCTTCCTCTACGGAAGAAACGCTTTCCGCCACGGCTCAAAACTCCTGTCGCCTCTATTCCGCGCTCTCGTCCGGTGCGGAAGAACGCACAAAATTGGCTTCCTTGCTCTTCATGCGTTCCCGCAGAATCCGGTCCAGTTCACCCATCAGATCCGGATGTTCCCCCAGGTATTTCTTGGCGTTCTCGCGCCCCTGACCGATACGCTCGCCCTTGTAGGAGTGCCAGGAACCCGATTTTTCCACCAGGCCGGCATCCACCGCCAGATCCAGGATCTCCCCGAAACGCGAGATGCCTTCACCGAACTGGATGTCGAACTCCGCCTGACGGAAGGGAGGGGCCAGTTTGTTCTTCACCACCTTCACCTTGCAGCGGTAGCCGACGACCTCCTCCTTCTCCTTCAGGGCGTTGAGGCGGCGGATGTCCAGTCGTACCGAGGCATAGAACTTCAGGGCGTTGCCACCGGTGGTGGTTTCGGGATTGCCGAACATCACGCCGATCTTCATGCGCACCTGGTTGATGAACAGCACGATGGAGTTCGAACGCGAAATGCTGCCGGTCAGTTTGCGCAAGGCCTGGGACATGAGCCGTGCCTGCAGCCCCATGTGGGAGTCCCCCATCTCCCCTTCCAACTCCGCCTTGGGGGTCAGGGCGGCCACCGAGTCCACCACCACCAGATCCACGGCGCCGGAGCGCACCAGCAGATCGGTGATTTCAAGGCCCTGTTCGCCGGTATCGGGTTGGGAGATCAGCAGTTCATCGACGTTGACACCCAGACGACGGGCATACTGGGGGTCGAGGGCGTGTTCCGCGTCCACGAAGGCGGCCACGCCACCCAGTTTCTGGATCTCCGAAACGACGTGCAAGGCCAGAGTGGTTTTACCCGAAGCCTCCGGGCCGAAAATCTCCACCACCCGGCCCCGGGGAAGCCCACCCACCCCCAACGCCATGTCGAGCCCCAGGCTGCCGGTGGAAACCACGGGCACATCCACCAGGGCGTCCGAGGACATGCGCATGATGGAGCCTTTACCGCACTGTCTTTCGATCTGAGCAATGGCCGCGTCCAAAGCCCGCGACTTGTTCTTGTCAAGGGTCATCCATGGGTCTCCTGGGCTGGTTTTCCAAGCAACTTCTGCTTCCGACGCCATAAGCATAGCAGTTCCGATCCTTGGACAACAATCCACCTCGCAGATTATCGTATGCAATTCAAGGAAATCTCGCACCGATTCCATGGAGAGCATTGCCACCCCTCCCGGCGTGGGATACCTTGTGTGGATGGGAAATGACAATCTGGGAATGCCGATCTTTCCAAAGGGTAATCATCATGGCGAAAAAACTGGATGTTGCGGAACTCCTGGCCTTCGGAGTGCAGAACAAAGCCTCCGACCTGCATCTTTCGGCGGGTGTCCCGCCATCCATTCGTGTTGACGGCGACATTCGTCGTATCGATCTGCCCCCCCTGGAGCATGATCAGGTCCACGACATGATCTACGACATCATGAACGACAAGCAGCGCAAGGGCTACGAAGAGGAGCACGAAGCCGACTTCTCCTTCGAAGTTCCCAAACTGGCCCGCTTCCGCGTCAACGCCTTCATGCAGAACCGGGGAGCCGGGGCGGTCTTTCGTACCATTCCCTCCCAGATTATCTCCCTGGAGCAGCTCAACTGCCCGGAAATCTTCAAGAAGTTCGCCGAAACGCCCCGTGGTCTCGTGCTGGTGACCGGCCCCACCGGTTCGGGTAAGTCCACCACCCTGGCTGCCATGATCGACTACAAGAACAAGAACGAATACGGCCACATCCTCACCATCGAGGATCCCATCGAATTCGTGCATACCCCGCAGAAGTGCCTCATCAACCAGCGCGAGGTGCATCGCGACACCCACTCCTTCAGCAACGCCCTGCGCTCCGCCTTGCGTGAAGACCCCGACGTGATTCTGGTCGGTGAAATGCGGGATCTGGAAACCATTCGTCTGGCCCTCACCGCCGCCGAAACGGGCCATCTGGTTTTCGGCACGCTGCACACCACCTCGGCGGCCAAAACCATCGACCGTATCGTCGACGTCTTCCCCGCCGCCGAAAAAGAGATGATTCGCGCCATGCTCTCCGAGTCGATCCGCGCCATCATCGCCCAGAACCTGCTCAAGAAAAAAGGCGGCGGTCGCGTCGCGGCCCACGAAATCCTCATCGGCACCCCGGCCATTCGCAACCTGATCCGCGAGAACAAAATCGCCCAGATGTATTCCTCGATTCAGACCGGTCGCGGCATTGGCATGCAAACTTTGGAACAATGTTTGCTAGACCTTGTCCAGCAAGGCGTCGTCTCCAAAGAGGTCGCCCGCGAAAAGGCCAACAACAAGGACATGTTCAATTAGCAATCAGGGACGACATCCCCATGAGAAAGAACGCACCAGGTCTCCTTCCTCTGCTGGTGGTCCTGGGGACCACGATGGCCGGATGTACGGCGCTGTTTCCGCCGCCGCCGCCACCACCTCCCCCGATTCAGCCGGCGCAGCAGGCACCCAACCCGGTCATGCACGAAGTGGATCTCATCCATATGAGCCACTCCGTCGCCGATGCCCTGGTGGCCGAACTGCGCAAGAACCACCCGGCCTTCAGCAGACGCAAGCCGATCCTGGTCACCACCTTCGTGCCGCTGAGCGACCTGGAGACCTCCTCCGAACTGGGCATGATGATCGCCGACCAGCTCTCCACCCGCATGACCCAGCAAGGGTTTGCGGTCGTGGAAGCCAAGCTGCGTCAGGAGTTGGCCATCCGACCCAAACAGGGTGAGTTCATCCTCTCCCGCGATGTGGAAAAATTGGCGGAAGCCTACAAGGCCTTCGCCGTGGTGGTGGGCAACTACACCCGGGCACGGGGCCTGCTCTACCTGACCTCGCGCATCATCCAAGTGGACAATCGCCAGATTCTGGCTTCCATCAGCGCCAAGGTTCCCATCGGCGCCACCGCCAGGGATCTGCTGATCGAAACGGGTGAAGGTTCCTCTCTTTCGGTGGTGGATCACTGACCATGTCCAGGCTCAACAACTCCCTGCGGCTTCTGGGACTGGCGGGGCTTTCGCTCATCGGGGGCGCCTGCACGGCGCCCCACGCCCCCGACCCCTATCCCTTGATCTCCCAGCCCATGGAAACCCGGCCCCATCCCGATCTGGTGGAGTCCGCCTACAAAGCCGCCGACGCCATGCTCGCCAACCTGGGAGAACGCCTGGACCCCCTCGGCTCCCTGGTTCCGGCCAGCTTCGTCAATCAGGACAATCTGGACCAGACCTCCGCTTTCGGCAGGCTGATGGCCCGACAAATCTCCTCCCGGTTCGCGCAACGCGGCTTCGGCGTCACCGAAGTCAAACTGCGCAAAAATCTCTTTGTGCGCAAGGACTCCGGCGAGTTCATCCTCTCCCGGGATCTCCAGGAGATTCAGGGTAAAAACCGCGCCCATGCCATTCTGGCCGGAACCTATACCGTGGCGGAAAACCGGGTCTACATCTCGGCGCAGGTCATTCGGGTCGTGGACCGCACCACCCTGGCCTCCACCGACTTCAGCCTGGCCCTGAACCCCGATATCCGACTGCTGCTCTCGTCCCCCAACTGATTTTCCACCGATCCGCCAAAGGATTGCAGCCGGAGGTATGCGCATGGAGACCGATCAGGCCATCCAATTCATGCTGGAGTTGCTGCGGGTGATGCTTAAGCAGGGGGCATCCGATCTGTTCATCACCGCCGGCTTCCCCCCCGCCATCAAGCTGCATGGGAAAATGACACCCATGACCGCCGATCTTCTGACACCCCGTCAGACCCAGACCCTGGCCCGCAGCATCATGAACGACAAACAGTGGAAGGAGTTCGAAGCCACCAGGGAGTGCAATTTCGCCATTTCGCCTCCCGGTATCGGTCGCTTCCGGGCCAACTGTTTCCTGCAGCAGGGACGGGTCGGTATCGTACTGCGCACCATCACCACCGAAATCCCCGAATTGGACACGCTGGGGCTGCCTCCCATTCTCAAAGAGGTGGTGATGAACAAGACCGGCCTCGTGCTGGTCGTCGGCGGAACGGGTTCCGGCAAATCGACCACCCTGGCCGCCATGCTGGGATTCCGCAACAGCAACAGCCATGGTCATATCATCACCATCGAAGACCCCATCGAGTATGTCCATCCCCACAACAACTGCCTGATCACCCAGCGGGAAGTGGGGGTGGATACCGATTCCTGGCATGCAGCCCTGAAAAATACCCTGCGGCAAGCGCCCGACGTGATCCTGATCGGCGAAGTCCGTGACCGGGAGACCATGGAACACGCCATCAACTTCGCCGAAACCGGGCATCTGGCCCTCTCCACCCTGCACGCCAACAACGCCAATCAGGCCCTGGACCGCATCATCAACCTCTTCCCCACCGAAAAACGTCAACAGTTGCTGATGGACCTCTCTCTCAACATCCGGGCCATCATCTCCCAAAGGCTGCTGCCCCGGGTGGGTGGCGGGCGGGTTGCCGCCATCGAAATCCTGCTCAAATCCCCGCTGATTTCCGAACTGATTTTCAAGGGCGAAATCCACGGCATCAAGGAGATCATGGGCAAGTCGCGGGAGATGGGCATGCAGACCTTCGACCAGGCTCTCTTCGATCTGCATCAAGCCGACCTCATTACCTACGAGGATGCCCTGCGCTTTGCCGACTCCGCCAATGAAATCCGTCTGCGCATCAAGCTCGAAGGCAAGGAGAGCAAGGAAAGGGAGTTCAAAGAGTCCGTCAAGGGCCTGAATCTGGTGGAAAAAGATCCCAACATCCGGAAATAGCCCTGGATTGGTGGTTATGGAGAGGTCTCCCGCAAACCCTGCCACATCCCCCGATCCCGACACGTCCATTTTGACAGGTCGTGGTCTCTTCCGAACGACACCTTATGCGGAAGAGTGCCCATCCCTGGCCTATCGACCGGATATCGACGGCCTGCGCGCCATCGCCGTGCTGGCCGTGGTCGCCTACCATGCCTTTCCCCACCGGGTGGAAGGGGGCTTTGTCGGCGTCGATATCTTCTTCGTGATCTCCGGATATCTCATCAGCCGCATCCTCTTCAGCCAGATTGAAGAGCATCGCTTCCGCTTCTCCGAATTTTACAAACGACGCATCGTGCGCCTTTTTCCGGCGCTGATCGCCGTCATCGCCACCTGCTCCGCCGTTGGCTGGCTGGTGCTGCTGCCCCATGAATTTGCTCAACTGGGCCGGCATGTCGCGGCAAGCTCCGCCTTCGTGGCCAACCTCGCCCTCTGGAGCGAGGCCGGCTATTTCGATAATGCCGCCAGCGGCAAACCCCTGCTCCACTTGTGGTCTCTGGGCATCGAGGAGCAGTTCTACATTGTCTGGCCCATCCTGCTCGGACTGCTGTGGAAGGGGCCGGCACGCCTGTTCCGACTGACCCTTCTCCTGGCGGGGGGCTCGTTTCTCTACTCACTTCACGCCACCTACACCGATCCCGTCGCGGCCTACTACAGCCCCTTTTCCCGCTGGTTCGAGCTGATGGCGGGCGGTTTGTCGGGCTACTCCTCCCGACATCGAACCGGGAAGCATAACCCCTTTCCCAATCTGCAGGCGACTCTCGGCGCCGTTCTGATTCTGCTCGCGCTCCTGCTGGTCAATGAAAGAAGACCTTTCCCTGGGGGCTGGGTGATGCTTCCGGTTGGGGGGGCCCTGTTGCTGATCTCCGCCGGTCCTCGGGCCTGGCTGAATCGAACCCTGTTGAGCCACCCTGTCGCAGTCGGAATCGGACTGATCAGCTATCCCCTCTATCTCTGGCACTGGCCCATTCTGAGCTTCGCCAACATCCTCACCGAAAACAGCACCACCGGCAGCTTCCGGCTCCTCCTGGTGGGAATCAGCGGCCTTCTGGCCCTGATCACCCATCTGGCCCTGGAAAAACCGGTCAAAGCCGTCCGGGAGTCGGCCTTCAAACCCCTGGTTGCCGCCCTGGGGCTCCTCTTCCTGCTTGCATTGCCGATCTCAAGCGGGCATCTCCCCCCCCGCAACAACACCGGCGGGCTTGACGCCATCACCACCGCCATCGGCGATTGGGAGTTTCCCCGTCACCTCGAACCCTTCCGCGTTGCCGGGCAGAACTTTCACCGCACCGGTCGCGGGCAGCGGACGGTGCTGCTGATCGGGGATTCTCACCTGGAACAATATTCTCCACGTATCGTCAACATCCTCGATGCCTCCAAGGAGAGCCAATCGGTGGTCTTCGCCACCTTCGGGGGCTGCCCGCCCCTGCCGATCGGGACGGAGATCGGCAGCAAATGCCCCGATTTGCGCCGGGCGGCCATGGCTTACGCCACCCGCCCCGAAATCGCCACCATTGTCATCGGCGCCGCCTGGAATCTCTATCTCGACGCCAACGCCAACAACCCCTACCTTTTGCATCACGCCGGGGGATCCTTCCCCCTCAATACCCCCGAGGGCGTTTCGGTGGCGCTTCGCCTGCTCGAAGGCTACCTGCGCTCCTTTCCGGCGGACAAAAAGCGCTTTCTATTGATCGACAACCCGGCGGGCAACGACTTCAGCCCGGCGGGCCGTCTGATCGGCAACCGTTTGGCGGGCACCCTCCGACTATCGGAGGCCTTCCGGAGCGTGCCCGCCAAGGAGAGCCAACTGGCTCTGCGCCACCGGATGATCGACCTGGCCCGGGATACGGGAACCCTGGTCATCGATCCTTTCCCGGTTCTGTGTACCCCCGAAGGCTGCCGGACCACCACAGCGAACGGCACACCGATTTACAAGGATTCGGGCCATTTGCGCCCCTTCTTCGTGCGCGAGGCCGCCGATTATCTGGATATTATCCTGCAATGACTTCTCAAAGCGGACCAGCCGCCATGGACATGACTACTCCCCTTTCCACAAGGAATCACCGGTGAATCTGACCCCTTTCCTGAAATTGATGATCGAAAAAGGGGGTTCCGACCTCTTTTTCACCCCCAACGCCCCGCCCAAAATGAAACTGGACGGCAAAATGGCTTCCATCGGCACCGAACCCCTCTCGGCGGAGACGGTCCGGGAGGCCGTGTACGGCGTGCTGGATGCCGAGCAGAGGGATCGCTTTGAAACCGAACGGGAACTCGACTTCGCCATCTCTTTGGGCAGCGAAGGGCGTTTCCGCGTCAATGCCTTCCATCAAAAGGGCCATGCCGCCATGGTGTTGCGCTACATCCGGGCGCGCATCCCCGAAATCGACGACCTGAAGGTCCCGGACATTCTCAAGGAGTTGATCCTCTCCAAACGGGGCCTGCTGCTGATGGTGGGCGGTACCGGTTCCGGGAAATCGACCACCCTGGCCGCCATGATCAATCACCGCAACGCCACCACCTCGGGACATATTCTGACCATCGAGGATCCCATCGAATTCATCCATCCCCATCGCAAATCGATCATCAACCAACGGGAGATCGGGGTGGACACCCCCAGTTACGCCAGAGCGCTGAAAAGTTCCCTGCGGGAGGCTCCGGATGTCATTCTGATCGGGGAGATTCGGGATCGGGAGACCATGGAAGCGGCGCTGGAACTGGCGGGAACCGGGCATCTGGCGGTATCGACGCTGCACGCCAACAACGCCTACCAGGCGATGAACCGCATCATCAACATGTTCCCCCAGAATCTGCACAAGCAGTTGTTTCAGGATCTTTCCCAATATCTCCGGGCCATTCTGTCCCAACGTCTCGTCTCCACTGCGGAGGGTAAACGCCGGGCCGCGGTGGAAGTTCTGGTCAACTCCCCTCTGATCGCCGAACTGATCGGCAAAGGAGAGGTGGAAGAGGTCAAGGAGGTGTTGTCAACCACGACGGATCTGGGCATGCAATCCTTCGATACCGCCTTGTACACTCTTTACAAGGAGGGAGCGATCACCCTGGAAGAGGCGCTGCAACACGCCGATTCCCGGGCCAATCTGGAATCACGCATTCACTTTGGTTAGGCGAAGGGCATCGTTCCACAGGCCTCTCCAGAAAAGTGCGCCGTGGAAGAAGAGCAGCGGTTGGATCGGCAGGTTGTAGCGATCCTGAGCCGGTCCGACCAGAACCGGCAGGTAGAAGAGGAGCACCAGCAGCTTGACGGCTCCTTCACCCTTGACCAGCAGGCGCAGCAGGCCCGGCAGCAGAACCAGGCCCGGAGCGGCCCGTACCAGTACAACCAGCAGATCCTGACCGCTGTAGGAGGGTCTCAAGCCGACGAAATAGCAGGTTTTCGCCAACCCCAGAACCATCAGGGAGAGCAGCGTATTCAGGCTGTCCGGCAGAAAATGCAACAGTCCCGGATGGAAATAGTCCTCCTGCGGCAGGCCGAACACGATGAAGATGGAACTGGTCGTGGAGATGGTCAAGGCCGCCAGGATGTAGGGCAGATAGTAGATACCCAGCATCCCCAGCAGCACGACGATGAATGCAAACTGCCAGCCGCACAGAATCTTATGGTCCACTCGGGTCACGGCTTGATGCAGCAAAACAAAGATAATAATAGATATACTGTTCGGACGCAGCAATCCCATGAGAACAAGCAGGATCAGCACCAGGAGGGAATGATCCACCTTGATACGGGAAGTCGCCCCACGGCTCCCCGAGCCAAAATAGGCCAGATAAAACAATAGAAACACAACGGCGAACAGCTCATCGGTGCTGATCGTGGCCATATACCAGACCGGAGCCGGCAACAGGGCAAAAAAGAGCAGCCAGGGCAGCCCGATACCTTGTCGAGCCAACCACCCGAGCCAGCCTGCAGCCAGAACGGTACTGAGAAAAAGATAAAAAAGGGCCAGCGGCAGGGAATGACCGTCGGTATAATCAAACAAGATCAACAAACCGGGAAACACCGGACCGCTCAACCAGTAGAGGGTCCAGTTCACCTGGTGGATCGGTTTCTCCAGCTGCCGCACCACCTCCTGATACCGCGCCACCACATCCGCCAGGGATGCCTGTTTGAAATAGGCGCTCGTACTCTCGTAAAAGCTCAAATCGCCGGATTTCACCGTCTTGTTCAACGGGGAAATCGCCTCCCCCAACTCGTTGGTGAGGGGATGAACCATCAAAAAGAGAAAAAATGCCACGCGAAACAGAATCGCCAGCCCCAAAGCCAGCATTCCCTTTCGCAACCAATCGGGCGCCGGTCCCTGAACCGGCAACCCGGCAGATGCCATTCCCATCAATCGTCTACCCTTCCTCCCGCAAAAGGTTGACCCTCGGTCGGTCCTTTGCTATAAACCTCACAAGTGCCGGGGTGGCGAAACCGGTAGACGCACCAGACTCAAAATCTGGCGCTGACAACAGCGTGTCGGTTCGACTCCGACCCCCGGCACCATTTTTTCCTCTTCTCATCCACATGCTCCGCAGTTCACCAGAGCCTGGCGCAAGTCGGCAACCAGATCCGCCGCATCTTCCAGACCCAGAGACAAACGCACCAGCCCCTCCCCGATGCCCGCCTGGAGCCGCTCTCCCGCCGAGAGTTTGCCGTGGGTCGTGGTGGCCGGGTGGGTCACCAGACTGCGGGAATCCCCCAGATTGGCCGTGATGGTGAACAAGCGCAGAGCGTCGATAAAAGCGTGCGCCCGATCCTTGTCGCCCAGATCCAGACAGACGATACCACCGAAGCGTTTCATCTGAACCTTGGCCAGTTGGTGCTGGGGATGGTGCGGCAAACCGGGATAGTGTACGGCGGAGGCCTCCGGCAGCAGCCTCACCAGGGCGTGAGCCACCGCTTCGGCGTTGTCGCAGTGGCGCTGCATGCGCAGTTCCAGGGTTTCCATCCCCTTGAACAAGACCCAGGCGTTGAAGGGGGAAAGGCTTGGGCCGGTATTGCGCAGAAAGGGAAAGAGGTGGTTCATGATCAACTCCTTGCGCCCCACCACCACGCCTCCCAGCACCCGACCCTGCCCATCGAGATATTTGGTTCCCGAATGAATGACCAGATCGGCACCCAAAGCCAGCGGCTGCTGCAAAATCGGTGTGGAAAAGACGTTGTCCACCACCAGCCAGAGCCCCTTCTCCCTGGCCAGCCGGGCCAACTCGGCCAAATCCACCATTTCCAGGGTGGGGTTGGCCGGAGTTTCCACAAAAAGCATGCGGGTATTCTCGCGGACAGCCTCCCGCCAGGCCTGAGGATTGGACAGGGCCACCTTGGTGGTGGTGATCCCGAAGCGGCTGAGAATGTCACTGGCAATCTTGGAGGTCGATCCGAAGACGGAACGGCTCATGACCAGATGATCCCCGGAGGAGAGCATGCCCAGCAGCACCAGGGAAATGGCGGCCATGCCGGAGGCGGTGGCCAGCCCCTTTTCGCCCCCTTCCAGGGCGGCGATGCGCTCTTCGAAGGCGGTTACGCTGGGATTGGTGAACCGACTGTAGACATTCCCCTCCTGCGCACCCGAGAAAATGGCTGCCGCCTGGGCTGCCGAGTCGAAAGCGTAGCTCGATGTCAGAAACAGCGCGGGACTGTTTTCATGCAGCTCGCTGCGAAATTGACCGGAGTGAACCGCCCGTGTTGCCGGTCCCCATGAAAAATCCTGTTTTTCTGACGTGGACATCGCTCCTCCAACGGGTTAGTCTTGCGGCGGATGTGTTGGCCCGCGTGGCGGAACAGGCAGACGCGACGGACTTAAAATCCGTTGGCTTACAGCCGTGCCGGTTCGACCCCGGCCGCGGGCACCAACAATCCGGAGAAGTTGCAGAGTCGGTTGAATCGAAACTCGGGATCGGATTCGGGAACGTTTCGGGTGACATGAGCCTTCGCCACGAAGCGAGAGGATAGCCGTGGCTCGGACGCCCGGGCTTGCGACGGATGAACAAGGCTGGTCAAGGAGTGATCTGCGAATAAGTGGTGCCCAAGGGGAGAGTCGAACTCCCACAGCCGTGTGGCCACTAGATCCTGAGTCTAGCGCGTCTACCAATTCCGCCACCTGGGCACAAAGCGAAGCCGTACCAAATTGTGCGGGGGATCCTATAGCAGCTTGGGGGGGTTGTCAACCCCTCCCTGTTGCCTTGGGGTAACTTCTTTTCAAGCCAGGCATCGGCCCGTCTTATTCATAAATTTCCTCGTGAAACCGGCCAGGGTACGCGACGCCCCGACGACCGCACCCATGGCCCTGAGGACCGTCGAGCGGGCGCAACGCCGTCATGGCGCGATCCGGGTCCGGCTGCAGCAGAAATTTATGAACAAGACGGGCTCAGTTCAAGGCCCTTCCCGCTTCCACCAACTGGGTGATGTCGATACCCATGCTCTGGATGGCTTTGGTCCAACGCATGGCGGGGGGCAGGTCAAAAACAATGCTGCGATCAAAGTCGCCAATCAGCCAGACGTTCTCCCGCAGTTCGGTTTCCAGCTGACCGTCTCCCCACCCCGCATAGCCCAGGACAAAGAGAAACTTGCTGGAATTGTCCGCTTCACCGAAATGTTTCAACAGATCCGGGTTGGTGCCCAGAAAAAGTCCGGGCGTAATCTCCATGTGGCCTGGAATCTCCACCGGGGTTTCAAAAAGCACAAACCCCCGATCCGGTGAAACCGGCCCCCCCTGATAGACCAGAGGCAGCTCCGACCGCTCCCAGGTAAGGCATAACTGGTCGAGAATCTCATCCAGCGAGATGGAATGGGGTTGATTGATCACCAGTCCCAAGGCACCCTCCGGGGAATGGGCGCAGACGAAGATGACCGCCCGCTCGAAATTGGGGTCCTTGAGGCCCGGCATGGCCACCAGAAATTTGCCGGCCAGGCTGCCCTCCTCGACCTTCATTCCTGCCACCTTCATGCCGTGCGACTGCGTAACATGGTTTCCAATCTTTCAAATATGGCGTCAAAACCACCGTTGCTCATCACCAGCACCCCGTCTCCGGAGGTCAGATGGCGCTGCAAATGGTCCACGGCCCCTCCCGCATCATCGACAACCACCGCGCTGCCGGACTTGAGGCGGTTGAGAGACGCCACCACGGCATCGACATCCAACACCTCCTCGGGAGCCAGCCCCCGTTGTCCGGGGCGGGCCAGGATCACCCCGTCCGCTTCGGCCAATGCCGCCGGCAGACTCTCCTGATGCACCCGTCGACGCATGGTGTTGGAGCGAGGCTCCACCACCGCCCAAACCCGGCGACACTCTCCCGAAGCCTTCAAACCGGCCAAAGTGGTGCGAATGGCGGTGGGATGGTGGGCAAAATCGTCATAGACGGCCACTCCATCGACGGCAAAGCGCCGATCCATGCGACGGGCCACCCCCTGAAACGTGCTCAAACCGTCCCGAACCCGCTGCCCGTCCGCTCCATGAACCAGGGCCACCGCCGCCGCCACCACGCCGTTGTAAACGTTGTGGCGTCCCGTGAGGTTCCAGTGCACGGTAAACAGCGGCTCCCCGTCCTGCAACAGGGTCCACTCCCGCCCATCCTCGCGCTCCATACGGCCCGTATAGGCATAATCCCCTTCCAAACCATAGGAGACCAGCCGGGAACGCACCTCCGGAACCAGGCTGTTCAGCACCTTGTCATCGCCGTTCAGGAAGACCACCCCACCACGGGGCACGGTCCGCACCAGCAGGCGAAACTGCTGCCGGATCGATTCCAGGTCGGGATAGATGTCCGCATGGTCGAATTCCAGGTTATGCAGAATCAGGGTGCGGGGCCGATAGTGCAAAAACTTGGGTCGTTTGTCGAAAAAGGCCGTATCGTACTCGTCCCCTTCCACCACCACCCAGGGAGAGGCCCCCGGATGGCGAACGCCGACGCCGAAGTTCTTCGGCAGACCGCCGATGAAGAAGCCCGGTTTCATCCCGACCTGATCCAGTACCCAAGCCACGATGCTGCTGGTGGTGGTCTTGCCATGGGTTCCCGCGACGACTACCGGATGGCGCCCCTCCAGAACGTTGGCCATGAGCCACTCGGCCCCGGAGCGGAAGGAGAGGCCGGAATCGAGCAGGGCCTCCAACTCGGCGTTGCCGCGCGAAATGGCGTTGCCGACCAACACGAGGTCCGGGGGGCCTTCCAGATTGGCGCTTGAATAACCTTCCCGCAGATGAATGCCCCGCTCTTCCAGAAAGGTACTCATGGGAGGGTAGATGCCGGCATCGGAACCACTCACCCGCCAACCCGCCTCTTGCGCCAGGGCTGCCAGACCTGCCATGGCCGTCCCGCAGATACCGATGATATGAAGGTGTGGCACGGCCTCGACTCCTTCGGTAAAATCAATCACTTCCACACGATGGGCCAGTGGTCGTCCGGCGTGGCTTTGGCCAGACACTCCTTGAAAAAGTCCCAGTCGAAACAGGGGCCCGGATCCCATTTCCGACCCGGTGCAATGTGCTGATGCCCCGCCACATGATCGTCGTGCAGTGAGGGGTGGCGCTTTTTCAGAGTGCGCTGCAAGCGGGCCAGCGTCAAATACTGGGCCGGGGTGAAGGGCGTCACCTCATCCCCGGACAACTCGATGCCCACCGAAAAATCGTTGCAGGAGGAGCGGCCACGCCATTGACTGGCACCGGCATGCCACGCCCGACGCTGCACCGGCACATATTGGGTGACATCGCCGCAACGCGCCACCAAAAAATGCGCGGAAACCCGCAGCCCGGCAATTTCCCGGAAATAGGGATGCGCCTCCGGATCCAACCGACCCAAGAAAAGCTCGTCCACCCGGTGTACGGCAAACTCCCCCGGTGGCAGCGAAATGGCATGCACCACCACCAGATCGAGCCGGCTTCCGGCGGGCCGGTCGTCGGCGTGGGGAGACGGCAGATAGCGGAATCCGCTCAGGGAACGCTCTCCACGGCACGAACCTGGGGAATATGCTCTTTCAGCGTCCGCTCGATGCCCATTTTCAAGGTCATGGTCGCTCCCGGACATCCACCGCAACGGCCTTTCAGGCGCACTCGCACCACGTTATCCGGGGTCACTTCGACCAGTTCCACGTCGCCCCCGTCGTTTTGCAGATAGGGCCGGATACCCTCCAAAACCGCCTTGACCCGTTCGATCATGGTCTTTGCTCCATCCTTATTGGTTTTCGTCGACTGTCAGAATTCCGGGAGTCAACACACCGGAGGCCCGCAGCAATTGCAGGCTGGAAACCAGCACGTTGTAGCGTCCGCGCGTCAGATCGGTCGCTGCGGTGAAGAGTTCATGCTGGGCATCCAGCACATCCAGCGAGGTGCGGGTACCCACCTTGAACTCCTGAGCCACCCCGTCCGCCGCATCCCGAGCCGCCCGCTCCCCGGCCACAAGGGAATCCACCACCACCATCGCGTTGCGATACTGGTGAAATGCCTGCTCGATCTCCCGCAAGGCCTGCTGCCGCACCCGATCCAGATCGGCTTGGGCGGCCCGGAAGCGGGCCTGTTCCTGATCGACCTGGGCCATCGTCAGCCCTCCGGAATAGAGCGGTACCGAAACCCCCAAACCCAGGCTGGTTTTGTCGAGGGTTCCCGGCGTACTTTGGCTGCCAAGATTCCAGGTTCGGGAACGGCTGCCGTTCAAGGTCAACACCGGGTAATGGTCCGAACGGGACAGTTCCACCTCCAGTCGGGCCACGTCAAGCTGGGCCACGGCGGCCTTGACGTCGGGCCGGCTTTCCACAGCGGCAGACAGCGCCTCCAGGGACTGCTCCAGCACCGCATGTTTCCAGGGCGGCAGCCGAAAAGGCAGCGCCGCCTCCTCGCCCGCCACTTCCCGGAATTTGGCCCGGCGAATGGCCTGTTCGTTCTCCGCTTTAAGGCGGTCGGCCCTTGCGCTCGCCAGCCTCGCTTCAGCCCGGCTGACATCGGTGCGGGGCAACTCGCCCACCTCGAAACGCGCCTTGGTGGCTTCCAGATGCTTGCCGGTCACCTCCTGGTTGCTGCGCGCCAAAGCCGCCACCTCCACCGCCTCCAGAAGGCCGATCGCCGCCTCGCCCAATTCGTACAACACACTCTGGCAAGCCCCTTCGTACTCCTGACGGGCCGCGTCGATCACCGGAGCGATCTGCTCCAGGCCGACCAGAGCCTTCCGATTGAAGAGTACCTGAGTAAGCGCCACTTCGACCGAATCGGGATGGGTCTTCTGCACTCCGCCATCCCACTCGGTACGCAACTGGTTGGCCTGTCCCTGGAAAGTCATGTTGGGCCGCAAGGCGGCCTCGGCCTGGTCCTGCCGCTTCATGGCCACGTCCAACCGGGCCTGAGAGGCCACCACCTTCGGGTTGACCGCCAAGGTTCGGCCCGCCACCTCGCGGAAATAGTCCTTCCCCTCCGTCCAACCCGTGCCAGTCATCAAAAGAGAGGTCAACAGCCACAAAACCCCTCCCCGAATACACCTCCTCGGACAGTCAGACATCGAGCTGCTCCACGGAAAAATGGGCTCTCTCCTGGATGAAGCGGAACCGCTCCTGGGGACGATTGCCCATGAGGCGATCGCAGGTATCGTCCGTCAGGGCCGCATCCTTGACCACCACCTTGACCAGGCGACGACTGGCCGGATGCATGGTCGTCTCCCGCAATTGACCGGGAGTCATTTCACCCAACCCTTTGAAACGGGAGGTTACGGCATTTTTCTCTTCTCTGCGGCCCAGCTTGCGCATCACCTCCTGCCGTTCCACCTCGTCGAGGGCATAGTAGTTGCGGCTGCCGACGGTGATTTTGTACAGCGGGGGCTGGGCCAGGTAGAGGTGGCCTTCATCGATCAGACGCGGCATGAACCGATAGAAAAAGGTCAGCAGCAGACTGGCGATATGCGCTCCGTCCACATCGGCGTCGGTCATGATGATCACCTTGCCGTAACGCAGACGATTCGAATCGTACAACCGCCCGGCTCCGGTGCCGATGGCCTTGATCAGATCCTGCAGTTCGCTGTTTTTGCCGAGTCGTTCCTGATTGGCCTGTTCCACGTTGAGGATCTTGCCCCGCAAGGGCAGCACCGCCTGCCTCTGGCGGTCGCGGGCCTGTTTGGCGGAACCTCCGGCGGAATCCCCCTCGACCAGAAACAGCTCCGATTCTTCCAGATTGTTGGCAATGCAATCGGTCAATTTCCCCGGCAGGGTCAAGCGGGTGGTGGCCGCTTTGCGATTGATGGTATCCAGACCGACCTTGCGGTCCTGCAGCCGTTGTTTGGCCCTTTCGACCAGCATTTCCACCAGCTTTTGGGCCGGTTCGGTGCGGGCATGCAGCCAGTGGTCGAAGCGGTCCTTGATCTCCACTTCCACCAGCCGCGCCACATGGGTGCTGGTCAGCTTCTCCTTGGTCTGTCCGGCAAACTGCGGATTGGGCATGAACAGCGAGACCACGGCGATCAGACCGTACTCCAGATCTTCCCAGGAGAGACCCACACCGCGCGGCAGCAGATTGCGGCTTTCGGCAAACTCCTTGAGCCCCTTCAGCAGGGCGCTGCGGAAACCGCTTTCATGAGTTCCGCCCTGGGTGGTGGGGATGGTGTTGCAATAGGAGACCACCTTGCCTTCGCCACCCATCATCCAGGCCACGGCCCATTCCAGCCGGCAACCGCCATCTTCGCCACAGGCATCCAGCCGACCCTCGAAAGGCTCGGGAACCAGACTCTCCCGATCGCCACTGCTGGCCTGAACAAAATCCTTCAACCCGCCGGGAAACTGAAAACGATGCTCCTCCCCCAGAGCCGGCGCATTGGCCAGAATGGTCACCCCCCGGTTGAGGTAGGCCCGGGAGCGGCACATCTCCAGCAGGCGCTCCCATTGAAACCGGGGTTCGGGAAAGATCTCGGGATCGGGCAGAAAGGTGACGCGGGTACCCCGACGGCGCGTGGTTTCCCGTTTTACCAGGCCGGTCACGGGAAGCCCCTTGGAAAAACGTTGGCTCCAGACGTGGCCGTCCCGTTCAACCACCACTTCCGTGGCGATGGACAGGGCGTTCACCACCGACACGCCAACACCATGAAGGCCACCCGCCGTCTTGTAGCTGCGATTATTGAACTTGCCGCCGGCATGCAACATGGTGAGAACGACTTCGAGAGCGGAGCGTTCCGGAAAACGGGGATGCGGTTCCACCGGAATACCCCGCCCGTTATCCTGCACGGTCAGGGAGCCGTCGGCTTCCAGGGTCAACTGGATGCGACTGGCATGGCCGGCCACCGCCTCATCCATGGCGTTATCCAACACTTCCGCCACCAGATGATGCAGGGCACGGCTATCCGTTCCGCCGATGTACATGCCGGGACGGCGACGTACCGCCTCCAGCCCTTCGAGGACCTCGATATCGGCTGCCGAGTAGGTCATGGGAGCTCACACACTATCCAGCTTCCGTTTCGTCACTCCCCGCACCCGATTCGCTTCGGGAGGGACTGGGAACGGAAAGGCAATTCTGGAAAAACGCCGATCACTTGTGACGGTAGGAGATACGTCCCTTGCTCAGATCGTAGGGGGTGATCTGGACGGTCACTTTGTCTCCCGGGAGAATGCGGATATAGTGCTTGCGCATCCTACCGGAGATGTGACATAGGAGGGCGTGTTTGTTCTCCAGTTCCACTTTGAACATGGCATTGGGCAGGTTCTCCAGAACCGTCCCTTCCATTTCGATGACATCCTCTTTGCTCAATGCTTCTCTCCTCCACCGGTTTCTTCATTCCATCACATCATGCCAAATCCCGCCATCATGGGGGAAGCCAGTCACCAAGTCAACTCGAAGCGGTTCGCTGGCGGCCACTTTTCAATGGGGTCGCTCAAGGACTCAGGAACTTGCCCACATTGGCCAAGGCGTTGGGTTGAAAGGCTCCTGCCGGCAGCGACTCCTTTCGCACGGCCCCGACCTCCAGAAGCGAACGATAACCCGGATTCAGCCCATTGATCGCCTCCATCCGGGCAATGCGGGGAGACTCTCCGTCAAAGGTCTCGAAAAGCTGATAAAGGATGGTTTTGCTCAGCGAGCCGTCCTTCTGCAGTTGCTGCTCCTCAACGGGTACGCCGCGGCGGGTATCCACCGTCAACCGGAGGGTGGCATAGGGCATTTCGGGCCATTTGGCCTTAAGGGTCAGCACCACCTCGTCACCACGGCTTTTCTCCATGGAAACGATCTCAT
Source organism: Magnetococcales bacterium (assembly GCA_015231925.1). NCBI lineage: Bacteria > Pseudomonadati > Pseudomonadota > Magnetococcia > Magnetococcales > Magnetococcales bacterium. The sequence continues at coordinate 1,297 of JADGAQ010000047.1, read as the reverse complement.
GATCTCGGGCGAAACCATGACGCAGCAGGTCGTAGTGGGAAAGCACCCCCCCCCAGATCGCTTCGGCGAAACGTCCCGGGTGACTGCCCTGCTCCCCGGGAAAACGCACCGTCACCTGACGCCCCTGCGCCAAAACCGCGCGCCCCGCCACCCCTACCGGACTCAACACCATCACCAGAGCCCCGTCCTTGTCGTCCCAGGCCGAAAAAAAACGGGCCGACTCGACGGTAGCATCGGGCCGACGATGGGTGATCTGAAAATAGACCTGATTTGCGTTCTCAAACAAACCTTTATCAATACGCTCCAAGAGCGACTGCTCTTCCCCGGCCACGGCTGACGCGGAACAGAGCAGAAGAAGGACAATCACCCATTCGAGCCGGAAAGGGAACGTTTTAGCCATCGCACCATAAATACCATTGCCAGTTGGGATGGACATCACCATGATAGACCCCGTTCAGGAGATCTTCTCTCCAACAAGGAACCAATAATAGATTCCAAAACAACCCCCAATTTATCAGGGAAGCTGTCAAACAATTATTGACCTCCTTGATCCGGGAGCAAAACGAGCCAATCCATGAATCAAAGCATTACATTTGACTATGGACCTTTTGCCCTGGTTATATTTGCGGCTATCAGTCTCTTCGTGGCCTGGCTGTTGATCGTGCATTTCATCCTGCGCCCGAGAGCCAGGCAGAGACGTTATGCCAAACTCAACGCCATGTACCCGCCCTATCTACTGCCGCCGCTCGAATGCAACAGCCGAAGGAAACCGGACCCCGAACATCGGCAGTATCAGGTCAACCTGGAAATGTTGACCTGCACCTGTTCCCGATTCCGCAACCATCGCGCTTACTTTCCCGCTCAGGACATCCGCCGCCTCTGCCGCCACCTGCGCAAGGAACTGGAAAATGCCGACCTTCTCCCCCGCCTCGATGACCTGACCCGTCGTATCATTCAGGACCGGGTTCGGGACAAATGTTACCTCTCTTTGTCGACAGGGGAAAGTCGTTTCGCCATTGGCATCAATCCGGGCAGCCATTTTGTGCGGGTTTTCACCCGTCGCAAACTGGATATCGATCCACCGGAGGGACCTTTCACCGGAGCTTACGACAAATTCGTCTTCAATGCCGGACAGGAAAACTGGATTTACGGTGAAGCCCCCCCCCAGTCGGATAAAATCATCGCCCTGATTCAGGAGGCGATGCGTTCCCATTCACAAGGCCACCATCGCGAAGCGTCGCTGGATTAGGGCGTGTTGACATTCACCATCTTTTGGTCCCTGGCCGCGTTGCAATCC
>JADGAQ010000046.1 GCA_015231925.1 Magnetococcales bacterium | reverse complement strand
CAGGGCGCTGCCCTGGACCCGTCGGGGGGGATAATCCCCCCCCGAACCCCCGTATTCCTGGATAGATGCGATTTTGGAGAGTGGGTAATGGTGGAAAAATCGATTCTGTTGTTGCCGGGTGACGGCATTGGCGTCGAAATCGTGGCCGAGGCCCGCAAGGTGCTGGAATGGTACATGGCCCAGGGGCGCATGCGTCTGGTCATGGAAGAGGGCTTGATCGGCGGCGCGGCCTACGACGCCACCGGCAATCCGCTTCCTCCGGAGACGCTGGAACGGGCCCTGGCGGTGGATGCGGTGCTGCTGGGCGCCGTGGGGGGCACCAAGTGGGAGTCCCTGCCTTATGCGGTGCGTCCGGAACGGGGCCTGCTGGGTATTCGCAAGAGCCTGGATCTTTACTGCAATCTGCGCCCCGCCCAGGTCTTTCCCCAGTTGGCGGACGCCTCCACCCTGAAAGCGGAGGTGGTTTCCGGCATCGACATCATGGTGGTGCGCGAACTCTCCGCCGACATCTATTTCGGCCAACCGCGCGGTGTGGAGACCCTTCCCGACGGCAGCCGCAAGGGTATCAACACCCTGACCTACACCACCGCCGAGATCGAGCGGGTGGCCCGGTCCGCCTTCCGGGTGGCGCGCAAGCGCCGGGGCAAGGTCTGTTCCGTGGACAAGGCCAACGTGCTGGAGGCCACGGAGCTGTGGCGCGAGGTGGTCATCGCCGTCCAGCAGGCGGAATTCCCCGATATCGCCCTGAGTCACATGTACGTCGACAACGCGGCCATGCAGTTGATCCGCAATCCCCGCCAGTTCGACGTGATCCTGACCACCAACATGTTCGGTGACATCCTCTCCGACGAGGCGAGCATGCTGACCGGTTCCATCGGCATGCTGCCGTCGGCCTCCCTGGGGGATCGTTACGCCCTCTACGAGCCGATTCACGGTTCAGCACCCGACATTGCCGGCAAGGGGTTGGCCAATCCGCTGGCCACCATCCTCTCGGTGGCCATGATGCTGCGTTACACCCTGGAGATGCCCGCAGAGGCGGATCATCTGGAACGGGCGGTGATGCGGGTACTGGATCTGGGCTATCGCACGGCGGATATCATGCAGCCGGGCATGAATCAGGTGGGAACGCGCGCCATGGGCGATGCGGTGGTAGCGGCTCTGGCGGTGGTGTGATCATTGGCTCTTTGCACGAATTCGGATGAGGCGGGCATGCGTACTTTCAATGTGGCCGTAGTGGGAGCAACCGGTAATGTGGGTCGGGAGATGCTCCGCACCCTCGAACAACGCAACTTTCCGGTCGGAGAGCTGCACCTTCTGGCCTCCAGCCGTTCGGCTGGGAACCACATCGAATTCCGGGGCCGGGATGTGGTGGTAAAGGATCTGGAGACCTTCGACTTCACCGGTTGCCAGATCGGGCTTTTTTCCCCGGGGGCCAAGGTTTCGGCGGTGCATGCGCCGCGAGCGGCGGCGGCGGGTTGTGTGGTCATCGACAACACCTCGTTTTTCCGCATGGATCCCGATGTGCCTCTGGTGGTTCCGGAGGTCAATCCGCACCATATGGCCGATTTTCGCAAAAAGAACATCATTGCCAATCCCAACTGCTCCACCATTCAGATGGTGGTGGCATTGAAGCCGTTGCACGATGCGGCGACCATCCGCCGGGTGGTGGTTTCCACCTATCAGGCGGTTTCGGGAGCGGGCAAAGAGGCCATGGACGAGCTTTTCGAGCAGACCCGCGCGGTCTATCTGCCGGGGGGGAAACCGGTGCCGCCCAAGAAGTTCGCCAAGGAGATCGCTTTCAACCTGGTGCCGCAGATCGATGTCTTTCTGGAAAGCGGTTACACCAAGGAAGAGATGAAGATGGTCAACGAAACCCGCAAGATCCTCGATCCCGATATCCGGGTGACGGCGACTGCGGTGCGGGTGCCGGTGATGAACTGCCACTCCGAATCGATCAACATCGAGACTGAAAAACATCTCACCGTGGCACGGGCCCGGGAAATTCTTGCCGGGGCTCCGGGGGTTGTGGTTCTGGATGACACGACCACGCCGGGGGGCTACATGACTCCCAAGGAGGCCAGCGGTACCGATGCCACCTTCGTCTCCCGCATTCGTCAGGATGAGAGCATCGACAACGGGCTCAATCTCTGGGTGGTGGCGGACAATCTGCGCAAAGGCGCGGCTTTGAACGCGGTGCAGATTGCCGAAGCCCTGATTGCGGGCGGTCTTATCTGAATCTTTTCCAACAGCGTTGCGGCGGTTTCCTTACGGGTTCCGCCGCAACGCTTTCTTTGCGGTTCCCCGTTTTTCCAAGCCAAGGTATAAAAATTGCAAAGGATGGCGAAGAGATGCTCTCTTGGCCCTCTCGATCCTTTGCCTTGCCACGGGAAAGCGATGAAAAGCCCGAAGTCCACATGGCTTCTTTTTATTACCGGCCTCGTTCTGGTTCTCTTCTGGAGCCGGACGGGTCTGGCGTTGCATCTGGGGCCGATGCGGATCGAAAGCCGTTTGGGAGAACCCTTCTCGGCGACGATTCCCCTCGACTTTCAAACGGGGGATTCGGAAGCCGGTCTGGGTCTCGTGGTGGGGGATGTCGCCGACTATGCCAAAAGCGGTTTCCACCGTCCCCAGATGGTGGACGGCCTGCGTCTGGAGTTGGCCGGGCAGGGAGGCGAACGTTTTCTGCGCGTCAGCAGCGTGCAACCCCTCCGGGATCCCTTTTTCAATCTGCTGGTCAAGGCTTCCGTCGGTCATGGGGCCAATCTGCGCCATTATCCGGTCATGTTGACGGAATCTGCCGGAACCGTGATCGGCGCCGGTCCCCGCCTGGCCGTTCCGCCGTCCGTCGATCAGCAGAATCTGTCCACGTCTTCCTGGCCCGTTCCTGCCGGAAACCGGACGCCACCGGCCCGTAAGCCCAAGGCGGTTGTCGCCGAGGTGCCCGCACCGCTGCCGGCCACGGCCTCCGAAGCCAAAGCGCCGCCTGCCGAAACGGCCAAAACGACGGCCAAGGCGGCCGAGGCTAAACTCAAGGTTTCCGGCGTTTGGGCGGGCCTCGAAAAGCTTCCGGAGACTGTGGCCACACTGGAAGAGACCAGCCGGAAACAGGGCGAGAAGCTCTCCGACCTGGATGACAAGCGGGAACGGGACAAAAAACGGCTGAACACCCTCAGTACCCGGGTGGACAAGATCGAAGAGTCTCTCAAGGCGGCTCCACCGGCGCTGGTTCAGGCTCGTCTGACCATCCTGGAGCAGAGTTTGAAACCCAAGACCGCCGGGGAGTTCAACTGGGCCGGTCTGCTGGAGGGTGATCTGCCTCTGTGGCTGGCCGGTCTGCTGGTGGTGATCCTGGGGGCGGTGTCGGTTTGGCAGCGATTGCATAAAACGCCTGTAGCCAGTGCGCCGCCCGCGGTGAGTCCTTCCGTCAAATCGGGCCTTGCGGGGAGGTTTCACCTTCCCGGCAGGTTGACGTTTCCCGGCAAGATGACGTTTCCCGGCAAGATCGATTTTTCCCGCAAGCTGGAGTTGGGCGATTGGCGTCGGTTTTTGCCGTTTCTCGGCAAAAGCCGCACGGTGATCATTCCGGGAGAGACGCCACCGAAACCGCCGGGCCCCGCCAGGGCAGCCGCACCGGTTGAACCGGCTCCGCCACCACCGGTTGTTCCGGTGGCGGCGGTTCCGGCCGTGGCGGTTCTGGCATCGGTTGTCACGGAACCGATGCCGGTAGCGGAAAGCCTGTCGGCAGCTCCGGAACCTGCCGTTGAAGTGGGACCGCCGCCGGTATTCGCCTCGGTTGCCGAGGAGAAACAGGAGCCCTCCTTCGAGGAGAACAGTGCCTCGGGAGAGGTCTCCTGGGCGCCTGCGCCACCGGTTGAAGAGCCTGTGGTCGAAGAGTCCGCCGTCGAAGCGGAGCCGAGCCGCGTTCTGGCCTGGAAGAGCGACTGGCGTGCCGAGGAGAAGGAAGAGACGGTTGCAGAGGAGGAGCCGGGCTTCTCGCTGCAGGAGGCGATTGAAGAGGCGGTTGATTCCGGGGACGAGGTTGCTGTCGCCGGGGAGGACGATTCCGGGGAAGCGTATTATCCAGTGGAAGAAGAGTTTGCCGTCGAATCGGATGCGGGTTCCGAAGAAGGGTTTGTCCTGGAAGGGGACGAAGTGACGGGCGAAAGCTCGGGATGGCAGCCGGAAGACGAAGAGGCCCCCTGGGATGAGGTGGAGCCGGTTGCGGAGGTGGCTCTCCTTGAGGAGGGTTTGGACGGCTATCCGCAAGAAGAGAGTTCCGCCGTGGAATATGAAGTGGCGGAAGCCGATCTGATCCAGGAAGAGGATATGCCGCTGGAGGAAGAGATGTCGGCGGGAGGGGAGCTGGTGCTTTCTCTGGACGAAGGACCGGCGACCCCTCGGGTGGAAGAAACGCCCCGTGAGGAGCCCGTCGCGGCCTCTTCGGGGATGTTGGGGGAGATGGTGCTGCATTTTTCCGACGAGGAGGGGTCCGAGCCCGTCTGGAAAGGCTTGGGACAGGCCTCGACACCGGTGGCCGAACCCCCGCGCAACGGAGCCTTTTCCCCTGCGCTGGCGGATGAGGAGAGCGGTGAACCGGTATTTCGTCTGCGCTTGATACTGGATCAACCGGAAGCGCGTCCTTGAATGGCATGACCGATCGCGGGCCCGCTCTTGGGTCTCGGGTAAAGGCTCCCGCAGAGCGAATCGGCAGCTGGGCGAGCCAGGATTAAAGGTCAAAGGAATAGTCCCAGGGGTGCCCCCTGGACCCCATGGGGTTGGAAGTCAACAGCAAGAGTCCCAGGGCGCTGCCCTGGACCCGTCGGGGGGATAATCCCCCCCGAACCCCCGTTATACCTGAACAGATACGGCGGAACAGATACGAGGAGCGGAACGTGGGATTTCTGGAGCGGTGCCATCCGGGAGCCAAACTGGCAGCGTTTGTGTTGATGACGGGACAGGTGGTTTTGTGGCCGTTGGGCTCCTCCCTGATATGGCTGCTGGTGGCCGTGGGTCTGGCCGCCTGGGTGTTGCGGGTTCTGGGCAAGGGGCGCTGGCAGGTGATGCGGCTGTTGTGGCGCGCGCGCTGGTTTTTCCTGATGATCTTCCTGCTGCACGGTTGGATGACGCCCGGCCATCTGTGGTGGGTCGACTGGGCCTGGAGTCCGACCCGTGAAGGGCTGGAACGGGGTTGGCAACAGGGCTGGCAGTTGGTGTTGCTGATGTTGCTGGCCTTTGCTCTGGGGCGCTCCACCTCGGCCTGGGAGTTGGCGGGCTTGCTGCGGTTGGAGGGAGAAGGGCGGTTGCGCGAGGTGTGGAACGGCTTTCTGCGCCGGCTGGCCATCGCCATGGCCATGGTGCCCCGATTGACGGCTCGGTTGCTGGAAGTGCGGGAATCGCTGACCTTGCGTTGGGGGGCCTCCCGGCCCGACGAGGGTTGGATGGGGCGCTTGCAAGGGTGGGTGCGGCTTCTGGACGGCTTTCTGCTGTCGTTGACGGCGGATGTGCGTTTTCAGGAGGAGTCGCTGCTCTCCCGGGGTTTTTCGCGGGAGATACCCCATCTCGGTTTGTGGCGCAAGTCGCGTGAGGTCTCCTGGCGGGATGGGGCGCTGGTGGCGGTTCCGGCCTCATTGTGGATGGTGTGGTTATGGCTTTGAGACTGCATCTCGACCTGTCGGCGGGTATTGCCGGGGATATGTTCCTGGGGGCGCTGTTCGATCTCGGACTGGAGCAGCAGGTTCTGGTCGAAGCGCTGCAAAGCCTGCCTCTGCCTCCGTGGCGGTTGCAGGTCTCTCGCGAGCGTCGGGGAGGGATGAGCGGTCTGCGGGTGGAGGTGATCGAAGAGGGGCACCACGCTTCTCACCACCACGAGGAAGATCACCATCACCACCATCGGCGCTGGCTGGAAGTTGCCGATCTCATCGGGGCATCGCGGCTGCCGGAGGCGGTCAAGGAGAAGTCGCTGGCCATCTTCCGGCTGCTGGCGGAGGCGGAGGGTGCGGTACACGGCATTCCGCCGGAGGAGGTTCATTTCCACGAGGTGGGCGCGGTGGATGCCATCGTGGACATTTGCGGCGCGGCCTTCGGCTTGTGGCGGTTGGGGATTGCGGAGGTGACGGCCTCCCCCCTGTTGACGGGCAGCGGCACGGTAAGTGGTCAGCACGGGGTCATGCCGGTTCCGGCTCCGGCGGTGGCGGAGTTGATCCGCCGCTGTCGCATTCCCCTGTTGGGGGATGCGGTTGCCGGGGAGATGGCCACACCCACCGGGGTGGCCATTCTGTCGGGCATCGTATCGCGTTACGGGGCGAGCGGGCTGACGGGACTTGACCGGGTGGGTTGTGGATTGGGTCGCCGGGAGGTGGCGGGTCGGGCCAATGCCTTGCGTCTGCTGGCTCAGGAGATGGGGAGCGATGCGGGCGGATTGCTGCGGGATGAGGTGGTGGTGTTGACCACCCATGTGGATGACATGAATCCCGAGTGGTACGGTCCCCTGTGGGAGCGGTTGCTGCAGGCGGGTGCTTTGGATGTGGCGTTGTTGCCGTTGACCATGAAGAAGGGTCGTCCCGGCGTGCGGCTGGAGGTGGTGGGCCCGGTTTCCCTGGAGAAGGCGCTGGCGGAGATTGTGCTGAGCCATACCACCACGCTGGGAGTGCGGGTGCAGATTGTGCCTCGATGGATTCTGCCGCGCCGCAAGTCCAGGGTGACCACTCCCTGGGGGGAGCTGGACGTGGTGTTGGCGGCAGGGGTGGCGCGGGCGGAATTCGTCTCTTTGCAGGCCATGGCGGCGAATCAGGGCTGGTCATTGCCCTTGACCCAACAAAAAGTTGCACCCTACCTGCTTTTCTGATCTTTTCCGGTCTTACGGGCGTTCAGGGGGATTATCCCTTCCGGCGGGTCCAGGGTAGCCCCCCCATCCCTGCTATTGATATCGCACGTGTTCCTTAAGCGACTGAAAGACACGCGCTTTAACGCTGAGAGAGTCATCGCTTTCAATTTCTTTTTCACTGTTCACCGTGTTTACCGGATTCATCCAGGGCAGGCGAAACACGGTGACCGGGGCCTCCTGGCGAAAGCGCAGCATGTCGTCCTCTCCGTGGAAGAGCAGCAGCATATCCCAGCCGTTGGGCAACAGACGCCGGTAGCGGGTTAAACCTCGGGCCAGCGCGACCACGGTGTGTTCGTCCATGTTTTGCAGCGGATCGTCCAGCACCATGAGTTTCAGGTGATTTTTCTCAACTCGGGGCGCCAGGAGCAGAAAGAGCACTAGGGTGAAGAGGTTCAACTCGGCGGTGTTGAGGCGTAGATCGGCCCGCAGTCCCTCCTTTCCATCGGCCAACCCCAGGGTATTGTCGGCGTTGCGTTGCAGGCGCAGATCGTTGTAGGCCCACCGGGCCGGGGTCATCAGAGCCATCAATTCGTTCAGCGGCTTTTGCAACTCCAACACGTTGGCATAGAAGAGATCGTTGACTTGCTGGTCCGATTTTTCCAGGCTTTCCCGATTGTCCAAATAGTCCGTGATCCGATGGAGTTCCTCCGTGGAGCAACGGATCAGAGCCAATACCGCTTCGGCGACACTCCTGAATCCATCCGTCCAGCCCTTGCCACCGATGGAAAGGTTGGAACTGACGGATCTGACCGAATTTGTGCGAATGGCATCCTGGACGAGTTGTCCCAGGCCGGGCAGGCTTTTTCGTTCTTCCGGAGTGAGGGCCCAGCGTCCCAGTTGATCCAGGGCGGCAACCTCGTCGGCGGACAGGTAGGGGGGTGACGTTGTTTTGCCTTGGGCTTTTGGCAAGGTTTGCAGGGTTTGCAAGTTGGAAAAGGCTTGGGTTTCCTGGTCTCGGTATTTATTCCGGAGTTGTTGCCAATGGTCGGCGTTTTCTTCCGGCTCCAGCCAGCTTTCGCCGGTGCTGTTTTGCCAGCGTTGCTTCTTGGCCTGCACCAGGGTGGCGGCGACGACATGGCGTTTTTGGGCCAGGTCGGCCAGAACCACGGCTTCCAACCAGTTGTTCAATAGGGTGGCCCGGTCCTTATTATCGGTGGTGGCCCTGGTTGGCTGCCAGTCCTTGAGGCGGGTCATGGCGGCCACGATGCGTTGCAGGCTTTGGGGCAGGGTGGGGGAGGAGTCGGCCTCCTCTTTGAGGATTTTCAGGGTATCGACCAAACTGGATACGATGCGTTTTTGATCGTTGAAGTCTGCATGCTCCACTTTCCGTCGCCATTCGGCTTGAAATTGCACGATGCCTGGAGAAGCCGGACGCAGATTGATCAAATGCTGCTGATTCAGGGGCAGCAGTATTTCCCATTCGCTCAGGCTTTGCGGAGGCTTTTCTTGAAGCACGGAAAGGAGGTTCTTCTGCCGTTCCCGGAGGGTTGTGTTTTGCTCCACCAGAGTCGTGGCCTCCGGGAAAAAGGCCTCCAGCAATACCTTGGCCCGCTCGGTATCCCCCATGATGGCCAGACGGTTCATCACCACCTGGTCCAGCCGAAAAGCTGCTGCAGAAGGGAGGGTTACTTTTGGAGGGGGCTTCAGGCCTGTCTTGGTGACGGTAACGTGCATTGTACCGAGGCGGATTTTGGGTTCGGCTGCGAGGTTCGATTGGGAACGGATCGCGTCGAGAAGCGGGTGCGCCGTTTTGTCCCGATCCAGCCGCTCCACTCTGCCCGTCAACAGCAACTCCAGGCTCTCCGTCAAGGTGCTTTTTCCGGTGCCGTTGCGACCGTAGACCAGTTTCAAGTCCCGGTTCGTGCGGGTAAAGGTCAAGGAACGTTTCTGGATGGCCCGGTAATTTTCCAGAGTCAATTTAAAGTCGGAAAGGCTGCCGTTACTCGATAACGTATTGAACCAGCTTCGGGTTTCCAGCAGCAGCCAGGAAAAGGCCCGGGTAAAATCCCCCGTCTCTAAACCGCCCTCATTAATGGGAAGCAGGTTTATGCCGATGGCATACATCTGGTCTCCCGTTCGGGCCATCTCCTGTAGCGTTGACGCCACAGAAGGCATTGCATTCGGTTTAAGCAGCAGAACCAGATCGACCGAAAGGGGCAGTTCCTCTCCCTCCTTCAAGCGGGAAAGGAGCAGATGGCGCACATAGGCTGCCTGATTCACCTGTTTGCGGAGGCGGGTTTTGATCGTCTGGGCAGTAAGGGTGGTCACGTCGATGACGAAGCCAAGGCAGCCGAGTTCTGCGTCACAAACGAAGAGGTCGCATTCCGCAGAGAAGTGGTTGGCCCATTCCAGTTTGGGATGTTCCAGAAAACCAGCCGTTTTCCACTCGTCGATGGCGGAGGGGAGTACCTGGACACCCAGACTCAACAAGTGATCACGGAGGATATCGATGGTGGTCATGGGATTGCCAGGAAACGAGGCAGGGAGTGAAGCCGATCCTCCGGGTACCAGGCCCAGCGCCACAGGGTTTCGACATCCGGATTCCGATTGCCAGGGGCGCGAAGAGACTGTGACAAACCTGGAATCGAAAGGGACCAAAGTAACTGTCGCGTTGGGGCTCCCGAGGGGTGGTGGCGGGGCGAGAGGCGTTCCTGCGCGCCGAAGGTGATTTGAATCCTCAGAATTTCCGGACCGTGGTCGCCCATCCGGGAGCACTCCACCGTGGGCAGACCGGACTTCCGGCTGAGGCACAGGCGCATTGAGCAAAAAACCTTTTTATTCGCCCAATCAGCGGCCATGCGTCGCAAGGCTATCTCCACCACCAAGGCCCACAACGCCCAGGCGGGATGATCGTTCAGAGCGACATGTTTCAGTGGCCAGCGGCGGTCGTCGTGGCTGGAAAGTTCCGAGGTGATGTTGCTGGCCAGTTTCATCTCCCGCAAGAAGAGTCGGTGGAAATGTTCACTCCAGGAGGTGAATTCCTCCAGGGAGGTCTGGGAAAAGTCTCCACATTCGGCGCACTGGTTTTCCCAGTCGATCAGTGTTTGAAAGTTGCGCTGCAAAGCACCGGTTTGATCTTCACCGGGAGGATGGCCCAGGATGCCACCCAGGGTGTGGGCTTTCCGGTGCAGAAATTCCTTCTGTTGCTCTCGCATGGTGAGATGGTAGAGCCATTGGAAGAGATGGTCGATCAAGGGCCAGGAGGGGCCGGCACTTTTGAAGGCAAAAGGGACGAAATTGTCATGAGTTGTGATATCGGGAAAGGAGTAGCCCACCGCCTGGCTGGCGGCGCGAAGGATCTCCAGCCCGTGGAAGTTTTCCTTGCCATCGAAGATGAAGGCGGGAACCTCGTTTTCGGAAATTGTGGCAGCGGACTTGAGGCGGTACCGGGCCAGTTCCTCGTAGACGTTGCGAAAGGTGTCGTGAATGACCGGGTCCATGGCGCTGTAGGAACAAAAAGCCACGGTGCGGGTGCGCAGCATGGTGTGCAGAAAGTCTCTGGACCAAGCATCCTGCCGCCAGTTCTGAATTTCCCGATAGGTGAAGACGATGGAGGGCAGATACTCGGACAGCTCTTCCGGATTTTCGCAAGCGTTGCGGTAGCGATAGGCGCAACCATGAATTTTTGCCAACAGGGCGGTGCGGTGGCCATGGCCTTTTTCAAAAAAGCGATGGGGGCTGTTGATCACCGTGAAACCGTGTTCCTTGTCGTGTTCCATATCGCTCAAGCGATAGGCACCTTCCAGGAGCATGTCGTAATTGGTGGTAATCAGGATGGGAGTCAACCCCTCCCGGGCCAACCGGGCCAGGACATGGTGGCGTGGCAACAGTCGGTTGCGGTAACATTGATCCACTTCGTCGTATTGCTCGTTATGATATCCCCCACGCATGACCTCATCGTCTTTGAAGCCCATGGTGTTGAGAAATTCAACTTTGCCTTTTTCCCTGGATTCTCCGTGAATCATGGCGAAGGCCGAAATCACATAATCATTGAATTCATAGTATCTATTGGCGAGTGAGGTAACCTTATTCCAGAATGGAGTTTTTTCTTCAAATCCGAAAAACTTCTCAAAGGATTTCTTGATTGATTCTTTGTTGTGTTTAGCGACGCATTCATAAAACTGTTCCAACAAAAAACAGATCAACTCGTTTGCAGAGTTGCCTTCACTATCCAGGGAAAACCCGGCGCCGATAAAAAAGACCACCTTGCCCTGGCAAATCTGCTTGGCTAACCGCTGCAAGGGGTCGTGGGGAAAGGGTGTGGTCATCTTTTCGAAGGGGAAGGGGCGACCGTTTCGCCGGCCAGCACCCAGCCAAGCCAGAGCGGGGAGGGTTCGACCTCGGGGTAACGTCGCTTCAACTCCTCCAGGAAAGCGGATGGGTTTGATTTGGCTTTTGGTGGCAGTTTTTCTTGTATTACGGAGGAACGGGGATCAACCAACGTCTCCGGTTTCAGTTGGGAGTCGAGGACCAGGAGAAAGGCGAGAGTCAGTTCTTCCTGGCGCGTAAGGGTTGGTTTTGGAGGTCGATGGACTTTGCCGCGTGCAAGGGTTGGTTCTGGTCCCCATACGGCCTCATCCCAGCGGGAAACACCCCACACTCCTGTTTCCTGCTCCACCAATTTTGGAAACGGGGGGGTATAGCCCGAAAAGTCTTCAATGTGTTTGGCAACTTCCAACCAGGCTTCTTGCTTATTGTCATAGTCACTGACGGATTTTCCATTACGAGGGAATGTTTTATATTGACCGATCCAAGAATGTTCCCATGAGCAGGATTCAATAATTATTGGTATTATTGAGTTGTCTGATAAACGATAATTTGACAATAATACATTAAAATTATCAACATTTTGGGGAGAAGTATAAATTAAATTATTTGTAACAAGCAGAATAATAAATTTAGCTTTGTCTTCCTCAAACAGGTAATCAAAACGTTGATTCGTTTTCAGGGAATCGATTTCAATATATCCAACCATCTTTGGATTATTAATATAAGTATAATTTATTAGCTCAACTAATTTTCTATCCGCAGTGGAGGAGAGGATTACCCAAAGAGCTTGTCTGCCCGCTGACATGCTTCACCTTCAGTATCTATACGTAGACGCCGATAAAATGACAGCATACCATGGGAGGAAATGATAAGGAAAGGAATATAGGAGGAAATAGTCCTGAAATGGAGGCGACTGTTCAGGCCTCTGCGCATCACGGCGTGAAGGAGATAATGTAAAAGTACTGCAGCGCTGCCCTGAAGCCGTCCGGTGGGATTATAGTCCCCCCGGAGCCCCCTATGTCCGAAGAGATACGGATGGAAGAACAGCTTCCGGTCTGGTTTGCCGTCAAGAGGTGAATTCGCCCGACCGACAGTGCAAAATCTGTACACAGGGCAATGAAGACGGAATACCGTCCTCATCGCCTGAGGTCTTTCTACCTCCGACTCTTCGCCATCTCCAGCAGCCGGGTGCGGAACTCCGGGTGGTGTTCGAGGACGTTGTAGAAGTCGCTTTTTTCCAGTTTGAAGAGGCTGCAATAGGTCAAGGCCCGGATGGTGGCGGTGCGGGGTTGATCAAACAGCAGGGCGGTCTCTCCGAAGGCGCTGTTCATGCGCAGCTTGGCCAGAAACTCCCCCGCGCTGTTCGATACCGCCGCCGTGCCGTGAATCAGGAAGTACATCTCGTTGCCCGGATCACCGACACGGATGATCTCTTCGCCGGGCATGTAGACCTCCCGCTTGAGCTTGCGGGCCAGATCCTTCAATAACTCCTCGGAAGCCCCTTTGAATATCTCCACCTGATTGAGCAGATGGCCGGTGACATGGTGAAATATCCGTTGCCGCAGCTTTTCCGGCAATTTGCCGAGGAAGTCGGTCTGCACGTCCTCATGATGGCTCATCAGGTGGCGGTAGTAGCTGGAGACCTCTTCGTTCAGTTGCTGGGGCATGGGATACTGACGCAACAGCGCGGCCAACTGGGTGATGCGATCCATGGCCTTGTTGCGGTGGGCGTTCAGGCTCGATACCAGGGAAACGGCGTTGCCGACCACCAAACCGAACATGCCGACCCCCAACAGCATGACCGTGGCGGCGTAAATTCGGGCTCCATCGGTTTTGGGGGTGATGTCGCCATAACCCACCGAAGCCAGAGTGGTGATGGCCCAGTAGATGGATTCGATGATCTCCGTGGAGATGAGCCGGCTGCCGTCGGGTGGGTTGAGAAAGAGCCAGCCGGTGGAAATCCAGCAGATGGCGAAGGAGATCCAGAACAACAGGATGATGATCCCGCCATGCACCGTCGGCGGCAGTCCAGTGGTGTGGGTGCGCGACAGGCGGAAAACCTGGGTCAGACAAGCCAGACGCAACAGGCCCAGATAGGGAACCCATTCCGGATATCCCCCGAAATAGGCCATGGCATCCCAGGGAATGGTGGCCAGCAGATCGGGCAGCAACCAGGTGCGGCGGTAGTTGGCGCTGATCATCCCCAGGTTGGTGACGTATTCGCCGTCTTCCAGATAGGCGGTGCGCAAATTGGCCAGAATATCCGCCAGGAAAAAGGCGCTCCACATCAGATTGGTTTCCACCAGCCACAGGGGGTTGCCGATGGCCGGAACCTGATGGAAAGGAACCGTGAAGGCAAACCAGCCGATGCCCAGGAAGACAAGGTGATTCCATGCCACCCGGAGGGGTACGTTAGGCATGAGTACAAAGGGATGGAACACGGCAGTCTCCAATAGCGGCAGGGGAGCGGGCCAGTCTTTTCCGAAGAACCGTCACGAAGCGGATGCCAACCTCCAAGCAAGTCTGTACAATAGCATACGAAGTGAACCTTCGAAAAGCGGTCAGCAACAACATTGGAATTAAAAGAAAGGGCGAGGGGGGCATGAATTTGGCATGGGGCCGATCTCTTCTCGGAGTGGTCTGTGGGCTTGTTCTGTTGCTGGCCTTTTCCGCCGGGGCGGAGGAGGCTTCTCTGTTGCGGATTACGGTGAGCGTTCCGGGACCGCGCAATATCTCCTATCTGCCGGTGGATCTCATTCCCCTGATCGGTGCTGACAAAGCCGAAGGCGCCCGCGTTCAACTCCTCCATCAGGGAGGAGGGGGGCAGGCACTGAAGCAGCTTGCGCAACGTAACAGCGATTTTGCCGTGGCCGGGGTGCCTGCCCACCTGTCGATGGTCGCCAATGGCGGCGAGGTGGTGACCCTGGCGGCCGTCGACGACGCGCCGCTCTTCGTCCTGATGGTGCGCTCCGCCTTGCGGGAAAAAATCACCAAGGTCGGCGACCTGAAAGGCCGCATCATCGGGGTCAACACCAGCTCCCTGACCAGCAAAACCACCTCCCAGCAGTTGGCCGAACTGATTCTGCGTCAGAACGGCGTCATGCCGGAGGAGTTCCGCATCCTGTCCGCCGGACAGAGCTGGGAGGATCAGTCCACACTGATCCAAACCGGAGGCGTGGATGCCATCATGGGCGATGAACCCTTCGCCTCCCGGCTGTTGCAAAAAGGGGAGGTCTTCTTCCTGATCAATCTGGCGGACCGGCAGCAGGCCAAGGGGATTCCCGGAGGTCGTTTTCTCCATGCGGCCCTGGCCACCCGTCCCGATGTGCTGCGCCATTCGCCCGAACTGGCGGCCAGGATGGTGGCGATCATGAAACGCAGCCTGGCCTGGGTGGCCAGCCACTCGCCCGAACAGATCGTCGATGCGTTGGGAGTCACCGACCCCGCCGAACGGGACTCCTTCCTGACGGTACTGCGCCGTTATCCCGATCTGTTCAGCAAGGATGGCCACTTTTCCCGCAGCCAGTTGAACGAAACCGATACCTTCTTCCATGCGTCCAATCCGGAGGATGCCAAGGCGCTGGCCATCAACATGAACCTGTTGGTTGATGACCGGTGGGTTGGCAGTCGGGACTGATCACCATGACCCCACCCTCATCCCGGCCACGAACGTTCTTGTTGCGACAGGCCACCTGGCGCATCGCGGTCTCCCTGTTGCTGGTGGCCATTGCGGTGGCGGGTTTGATGGAGTTCGTCCAGCTCCGGGCCGGTGAGCAAGCCTCTCGGGAACAGGCCAACCGATTGGTGCGCCATTTCCGGGAACGCATCCACATGGTGGAGCAGCAGCAGCAGGAGCAGGCCATTCGCTTCAAAGCCACCATCGAGCATCTGCGCATTCCGGAGGATGGCAATACCCGCTGGTTGCGACTGCGGGAGATGCTCTCGGTCTACGAAAGCGATACCTTGTTTTCCGCCGTACTGATCACTGACGGGGCTGGCAAGATTCTTTTTCGCTTCAGTACTCTGGATCTGCACCTATCAGAAACATTTGATGTCGATTCTAAAGAAAACTGGTTTTTTGTGGAGTACGAAAACGTCCTCTTCCGGGTATACCGGCTGCCTCTCTGGTTGGAACCCGAAGGTCGGGGTTTTCTATTTCTGCTGCGGCCCATGAACAACGCCCTGCTCTTTCAAAATGCCTTTCCGGAGACTGATCTGGCCTTGATCTGGAAGGGGCAGGTGGTGGCGCGCTCCATCGGTCTGGTGGGACAGCAGGAGATGGAGGAGAAACGCCAGCCCCGGGACGGTACGGAAATTCCGGAACGGGAGGTGAATATCGGTCTGCGTTGGGAAGAGAGCCTGCCGAACAGTCCCCGGCTCATGGTGCGTCACCACGACCGGTATCTCTTCTCTCCACGGGAGATCTGGCAGGCGGGGATGATCCTCTTCTCGGGGACGTTTCTGCTGCTATGGCTGGGTTCCGGAGGATGGTTCCTGTCCATGGTGCGGCGCATCATGAACCTGGGGCAGGCGGCCAAGGCCTTCGGAGAGAACCATCAGGTCGACGAGGCCTTTCTGGAGCGGGCTCGTTGGGCCAAGGGCGAGCAGGCGGATGAGATCGGCGCGGTGGCCACGGCGCTGGAGGAGATGGCCAAGGCGGTGGTGGAGCGGGAGGAGGCTTTGCAGGCCCGAACCGAAGCGCTGGCCGCCAGCGAGCAACGCTTCCGCACCCTCTTCGAAGGCTCCCGGGATGTGGTCTGGGTGGTGGCCATGAATGCGGAAGGCCGCCCCTGCCATTTCCTGGAGGTCAACGAAGCGGCGGTGCGACGTTACGGCTTCTCCCGACGGGAGTTGCTGCAGATGTTGCCCATGGACCTCAACGATCCCCGATATCACTACGATCTCGACGACCTGATGGCCCGGTTCCGTCAGGCGGAGTACGCCATCTTCGAACGGGTGCATCTGACCCGGGAGGGACAACCCATCCCGGTGGAGATCAGCTCCAGCATCATCACTTACCAGGGCGAAAAGGCCATCCTGGCCCATGTGCGGGACATTTCCGAACGCAAGCAGGCGGAGATGATCCTGAAAGAGAGTGAACAGCGTTTCCGCGCCATGTCCGATTCCTTGCGGGATACCCTTCTGGTGACCGACCAGGCGGGGCGCATCCACTTCTGGAACCGGGGTGGAGTGGAGATGTTTGGTTGGTCCGAAAGCGATATTCGCCAACAGGGGCTGATCGGTCTGTTCGATCTCCGCTGGTTGGGCGAACAGGGGTTGGAACGCCTGGAGCTGTCCGGGCATGAGGAGGTCGGCGCTTTCTGGGTGGTGGAAGCCAGCAATCGTCGCGCCAGCGGCGAGATCTTTCCCAGCGAGATCCATTTTTCGACCTGGATCCGCCAGGGCACGCTCTATTTCACCGGCATCATCCACGACATCTCCGTGCGCCGGCAGTTGGAAGCGCGGGATCAGCGGGCCTACAGCAACCGCATCGCCATTTCGGCGCTGCTGGAGGTGGGGTTGGAACCCCTCTCTCTGTCGCGCAAACTGGAAATCTGCCTCGATATCCTCCTGACGGTGCCCTGGCTTTCGGCCAGTTATAAGGGGTGTATTTTCCTGGCGGAAGCGGACGGCAGTCTTACCCTTGTGGTGGAAAAGGGGCTTCGGGAGAGTCACACGGCTCCCTGCCGGCGGGTTCAGCCCGGCCAGTGTTTGTGCGGCAGGGTGGTTCTGGAGCAGGAGATCCTCTACTCCCCGTCCGGCCATGAGCGTCCCGATGGGGGTGTCGCCACACACGGTCATTACTGTGTTCCCATCCGGATGCGCGATACCCTGATGGGGGTGTTGAACCTCTATCTGGATCCCCAGCACACCCGCGACCTTGAGGAAGAGGCCTTTCTGACCACCGTGGCCAACACTCTGGCCGGTATCGTGGAGCATGGGCAGGTGGAGGAGAAGGTCAAGCACCTGGCCAGCCACGACGCCCTTACCGGCTTGCCCAATCGTCTGCTTTTTCGGGAGCATCTGGAGCAGGAGTTGCGACGCAGCCAGCGTACCCGGCAGGTTCTGGCAGTGGCTTTCCTGGATCTGGACCGTTTCAAGGAGGTCAACGATACCCTGGGTCACGACGCGGGGGATATTCTGCTCTGCCAGACCACCCAACGGCTGCGCCAGTGTCTGCGTCAGCCCGATATTCTGGCCCGCATGGGGGGAGACGAGTTCACCGTGATCCTGCCGGATGTCGGTTCGGAAGTACATGCCGTCGCGGTGGCGGAGAAGATCCTGCACGCCCTGGCGGAACCGTTCCTGATTCAGGATGTCGAGTGCCGCATCGGCGTCAGCATCGGCATCAGCCTGTTCCCCCGGCATGGTTCCGACGCAGAGCTGTTGCTGCAACGGGCCGATGCGGCCATGTATCGGGTCAAGGCCGGTGGTCGTCACAATGTAATGGTGTATCAGGACGCCTGAGGCGGAATCATTCCCCGCTGATGCGGTTGCGTCCTTCGGCCTTGCTGCGATAGAGAAAGCGGTCGGCCCGTTGCAGGATGGTCTCCGCCGTGTCGTCTCCCACGGCCAGGGCGGCGCCCAGGGAGAGGGTCACTTGCAGGAGTTGTCCGTTTTCCTGCAGAAAGGCGCTGGCCACCTGACTGCGGCAGCGTTCCCCGATACGCAGGAGGGTGGCCGAATTGACGTTTTTGATCAGCCCCAGGAACTCTTCCCCGCCCCAGCGGCCATAGATGTCGAAGGGGCGTCCCACCGCCTGCAGCGTGGCCGCCACCATTTGCAGCACCCGGTCTCCCAGGGCGTGGCCGTGGGTGTCGTTGAAACGCTTGAAATGGTCCACATCCATCATCAGGACGCCGAAGGGCAGTTTCATGCGCTGCCACTCCTCCAGACGGCTGTGCAGCTCGTATTCCAGAAAGCGGCGATTGGCGATACGGGTCAGCGCGTCCAGGAAAGCCAGCTTCTCCAGCTCTTCCACCCGCTGGGCCACCAGCTCCTGACTGCTGCGATCGGTGAAGACCTCTGCCGCGCCGATGATTTTTCCGCTATCATCCCGCAAGGGGGTGGCGCGAACATGGACCGGAACCCGATGCCCCAGTTTGTGGTGCAGGAAGACGTCGTAGTCGTGACAGGCCTCCTCCCGCTCCAGACAGAAGCTCAACGGGCAACCGGAGTCGCACAGGTTGCGCCCGCTCTCGTTCACATGGACCAGGATGTTGTCGGCGCAACGTGAGCCGATCATCTCCTTTCGGGAGTAGCCCGCAATGCGTTCGGCGGCGTCGTTCCAGTAGAGAATGCGGCGCTCCCGGTCGACGAAATAGACCCCATCCGCCAGTTGTTCGACCATGGCGTCGTAATTGAAGGGAATGTCTCGTGCCATCTTCTGGGGGCTCCTTCGGTTTGCGGATACTGATACCCGTTTCCTAACACAATCGCATTCTGAAAAAAACTGAAAATGAGTAACACGACCCATTCCCGGACGCTTTCCGCTGCAGATCACGAGGAGGAGGCCACCCGTCTGCTGGCGGAGACCTTCGGCTTTCCGGCCTTTCGCCACGGGCAGTGGGAGGTGGTGCGCCGCCTGCTGCAGGGGCGCTCCGTGTTGTCGATCTTTCCCACCGGCGGGGGCAAAAGCCTCTGTTACCAGCTTCCGGCCCTGATGCTGGAGGGGTTGACCCTGGTGATCTCGCCCCTGATCGCCCTGATGAAGGACCAGCTCGACTTTCTTTCCAGTCGGGGGGTCCAAGCGGCCCGCCTCGATTCGACCCAGGATGCGGAGGAGTACCGGCGCATCCTGCAGGCCCTGTCGGCGGGGCGCATCAAACTGCTTTACATCTCGCCGGAACGTTTCGGCAACGAACGCTTTCTGCAAACCCTCAAACGCCTGCGGCTCTCCATGCTGGCGGTGGACGAAGCCCACTGCATCAGCGAATGGGGCCACAATTTTCGTCCGGACTACCTCAAAATCGCCTCTCTTGCGCGCAATCTCGCCATTCCCCGGGTGTTGGCCCTGACGGCGACCGCCACTCCCCCGGTGGCCCGGGATATCGCCGCCGCCTTTTCCATCCACGGAGAGGACATCGTGCAGACCGGATTCTACCGGCCCAATCTGCAACTGGCGGTCTGGCCGGTACGGAACGAAAAACGCGAGAACCTGCTGCTGCAACGTTTGCGCAGCGTTCCTCCCGGACCGGCCATCGTCTACGTCACCCTGCAGCGTACCGCCGAAAGCGTGGCGGAATTCCTCCGCGCCAACGACATCAAGGCCATGCCCTACCACGCCGGGTTGGAGCCCCCGGTGCGCAGCCGCATCCAGGATGCCTTCATGACTTCGGAAGAGGTGGTGGTGGTGGCCACCATCGCCTTCGGCATGGGGGTGGACAAGGCCGACATCCGCACCATCATCCACTACAACCTGCCCAAAGGGCTGGAAAGCTATGTTCAGGAGATCGGACGCGCCGGACGGGATGGGCAGACCTCGGTGTGCGAACTGCTGGCCAGCTCGGCGGATGTCATCACCCTGGAGAACTTCACCTACGGGGACACCCCCACCGAAGAGGCCATCTCTTCCCTGCTGAAGGAGTTGCTCGACGGGGAGGAGTGTTTCGACCTGTCGATGACGGAGCTTTCCGAACGGCACGACATGCGCCCCCTGGTGGTTTCCACTCTGCTGACCTATCTGGAACTCATGGGGATCCTTCAGGCCACCGGTCCCTATTACGCCTTGTTCAAATTCCAGCCGTTGCATCCTTCCGAGGTGATTCTCTCCCGTTACAGCGGGGAGAGGGCGCAGTTTCTGCGGCAACTCTTCCGCCAGGCCCGGAAGGGACGCACCTGGTTTTCCCTCGACGCCCATCAGGCGGGGCGTGCCATCGGCCAGCCACGGGAGCGCATCGTGGCGGCGCTCAACTATCTGGATCAACAGGGCGATCTGACCGTGCAGGCCCAGGGGGTGCGAGAGGGTTATCGGCTCCTTTCCCAGCCCCAAAACCGTGAGGCACTGCGCCTGGCCCTCTGTTCCCGTTTCGCCAAACGGGAAGAGCTGGAGATCGAACGGATTCGCGCGGTACTCAACTATGTGCAGCATACCGACTGCCGCACCCAGTTCCTTCTCGACTATTTCGGAGAGGGGCGGGGGGCCTGCGGTCACTGCGATTATTGTCTGAAGCGCAATCGGGTGCGTCTTCCACCCGCCGTGTCACCGGGTTTTTCGGCGGAAGATATCCGCAAGGTGGCGGCTTTACGCGGCGAAAATCAAGCGGCCCTGGCCACTCCACGGCAAATGGCCCGCTTTCTCTGCGGCATGGCCTCGCCGGCCACCACCCGCGCCCGATTGCGGGGCCATGCCCGTTTCGGGGAGTGGAGCGGCATCTCCTTCCGGTTCGTCCTCTCCTTTGTCGAAGCCCATTGGTAAGCTTCGACGCTTCACCGTTCCCGCCACTCCGGGTTGACTGCTGTTGGGAAATTGGCGGGTTTCACCCGCTCCGAAACCGCCGAATTCCCGATAACCGTGTACCCCCCGGCCCTTACCCATCCTGGAACGGGGATTGCAACTCCCCGAACGAGTCAGCAATTCACCTGGTGTCGGGCGGGGATCGACGCATCCCATGAATCTGGAAGCGACCCGTTTGAGAAATTGGTATGCCACCGCACAGGGCAAGGTGGCCGCGGATATGGTCGGATCGGCCATGACGCGGTGGCTTTCCCGGTCAACGGTGGATCGGACGCTGACCCTGGGGTATCCCCATCCCTATCTGGAGCGGATCCGGACCTGGAGTGATCAGGTATTCGGGGCCTCTCCGGCGGAGATGGGGGTGATGCCCTGGCCGGTGCAAGGCAACCGTTTCGCCCAGGTGCGAGCCGATGCCCTTCCGTTCGCGGATGCCCTGTTCGATCGGGTCATCCTGGTCCATCTGCTGGAAGCGGTCGAAGAGCCCCATGCGGTTTTGCGGGAAGCCTGGCGCGTTTTGAAGCCGTTGGGGCGGATTCTGCTGGTGGTTCCCAACCGGCAGGGGCTGTGGGCGCGATGCGAGGCCACCCCTTTCGCGAGTGGTACGGCTTTCACCCCGGGGGCTGTGCGCCGGGTGTTGGAAGAGGCCCTGTTCGAACCCCGGCAGGCCGGGTTCGCTCTCTATCTGCCGCCCTGGATGGGGCAGCGTTGGCACGGATTCGCTCCCGCCTGTGAACAGGCCGGGCAGCGTTGGTTCGCCCCCTTCGGCGGGGTGCTGTTGAATGAAGCGCAAAAAGTCGTTCTGGCGCGGACCCCGTTGGGTTCCCCGCTGGAAACGGCCAAGAAACGGGGAAAGGCTATCATCCCCCTGACTGGAAAACCCTCTGTCAGAGTAAGAGTCCGACATAAGCCATGAATAACGACGCCTTGATTCAACAATTCCTGGATGACCTGCTGGTGGAATTCGGCGCTTCTCCGAATACGCTGGAGGCTTACCGTCTCGATCTGGAGGGCTTTTCCGCCTGGTTGGAGAGTCGGGGCATCGCCCTGGCCGATGCCCAGCGGCCGGTGCTGCTGGATTATCTGGAGGTCATGGCGCAGCGGGGTCTGGCTCCGGCTTCGGTGTCGCGCAAGATGTCGGCTTTGCGGCGCTTCTTCCGCTTCCAGATGGTCAACCGCATGCGCGACGAAGATCCCACCCGTTTGGTGGAGCGTCCCAAAGGCGTGCGCAAGCTGCCCGCCATGTTGACCGAGGAGGAGGTGGAGGCGCTGCTGCAGGCTCCCGATCTGGACACCGATCTGGGGTTGCGGGACGCGGCCATGTTGGAACTCATGTATGCTGCGGGACTGCGGGTCTCCGAACTGGTCTCTCTGAAAGGGGAGGATCTGGATCATCAGTTCGGCTCGGTGCGCATTGTCGGCAAGGGGGACAAGGAGCGTCTCGTTCCCGTGGGTGTGGAGGCGTTGGGGTTGGTGTCACGGTATCAGAAGGAGGCGCGTCCTTTCCTGGTCCGCACCGGCAATCCTCCGGAGCTGTTCCTCTCCATTCGCGGGGGTTCGATGACCCGGCAGAATTTCTGGTACATCATCCGTCGTTACGCCACCCTGGCGGGGATTACCAAGCCGTTGCATCCTCACCTGTTGCGCCACTCCTTCGCTTCGCATCTGCTCAATCACGGAGCCGATCTGCGGGCGGTGCAACTGATGCTGGGTCATGCCGACATCAGCACCACGGAGATTTACACCCACGTGGCCACGGCGCGTCTCAAGCAGGTGCATCAGCAGTATCATCCGAGAGGGCTGTAGGCGCTCGGTTACGGGATGGCGTTGCTGCCGGGGCTTCCGGTCGTCTGGGCGGCTGAATCGTATGGGATTCAGCCCGATGCGGCTTTGAGGTTTCCGGCGTGCCAAGCCACATACACAAAGGCCGCTTCGCTGGCCCGAAAGGGGAAACCCTTTTTGGCGGTGGAGCGGCCTTTTTGGGTTATATATCCTTTGACTTTTAATATTTTCCTTTAAGTATCAAAAAAAGAGAATGTTCTGTCTTTTGATTTTTCGTTTATTATCTTTTTTGTTGTATACCATGCAATATTTAATAAAAATAATAACGTCAAATGACAGACATTTTCTTTTTTTTGATACTTAAAAGATAACATAGCCTTCCATTTTCGACCCTTCCATCGATTGGGGGCTTCCCGCGAACTTTACAACCGCCCAAAATGCCGCCGAAACCCCTTTTTCGTCCGTAGGTCTCCCAGAGTCCGGCGGTGAAGGCCCCGGAAATGCCACCGGCGAGCCAAAGCGACCGCCTTCGATTTTCGATATCTCTTTCGATTGGATAAACGGCGAAAACAAACCCGCCGAAGGCGTTCAGGTCGCGGCCAACAGCCCCAACACCACCGTCGACTTTCCCGTCGGCTATCTGCCGAACACCTCCAACGCGGATACCTCTCCCTGGGGCTCCACCACACCGGAGCGGGACCAACCCCCAAACCCGAAACCTTCGCCCGATCAACCCGTCGTGCTTGCCGCCAACACGGCATCACAACCTGCGGAAAGCCAATCTTCATCAACAGATGCCAATACCTCGACATCAAACCCCTCAATGCCGTGGCAACCTTCGGTTTCCGTTGTGCCTGGAAAGGGAAACGAGTATATTAATGAAAAGGGAGATCGAACCGCCAATCTATAGAAACGGGATGCCGTTTTGCAGGCATTGAGAGACCAAGGAATGCCTGAAAACCTGGTGAAGACATACGGCGAAATCCTGGACTGGGAGGGAGGTTTTCGCTGGCACAAAACCAAACCTGGATAGGTTGTGGATGACGAGGAAATAAAACGGGCCGACAATACTGCCTTCGGTGGACTGAAGCCAGATAGCGTTCAGGCTGCGATAGCTAAAGGCTATATTACGAACGTGGACATGTCCCGGTTCGGCAGCCAGGCCACCCCGGATGAGATTGCCAGGATGCTGATTGGCACTACACACCACTCTCTTGCCAATGCGGGGGGTATCGAAGCCCTGAAATGCATCCAGGACCCGGCCATTCAAAGCGCCGTACTCGATTCTCTGGTCCGGCACGGTATGGGCGATGGCGCCAAGGTCATTCAGGCTGGCTTGAAGGATATCAATCCAGACTATGTTGAGGAATACCAATATGACATCCTGAAGCCAAACGCCATCGTGGCTCTCAACAACATCGATGAAGCCAAGAGGGATGAGTTTCTTCAGAAACTGGGACAGCGGCGGTTCAAATTGTTGAAAAAGAAACATAATGATTTGCCGGAAACCAAGAAAAGCGGAAAGTATTGGAATAAGGATGAAGAAACCGAGGGGGATTTTCCCCGAATTCAGTACTTTATGCGGCGACGGAAAAAATAGTCGTTCTGTCCAACCGGCCTGGAGGATCCCCTCCAGGCCGGTTTTCAGGGTTTGGCTTATCTGTTTCGTATCGCTTCTTGTTTCTCATGAAGCTATTGGCGAGTCGCCTTCACAGCCAACTTCAACGGGTTCGCCTTCCGCATCCAAATCAACTTCTGCTGAGACGGACAATAATATCTCCTCGATTTACGGGAACCCCCCTTCCCAACCCGTATCGGGCTTGGCAATCATGTCAAACGATTCAACAGGGGTCTCAACATGCCTTTATCCCGATGAGTTTCCAGAGTTCAAAGCTGTTGAGGATAGTTGCTTGTCTAACATCCCGAGGACCGAGTATCAGGTTGTATACTGGGAATTCTATGCCAAGTGCATTCAGGACAATGTTGTTCGAGAGGCGACCGCCTTTTATAACCCCCAGGAGTTATCGGTTTTTTTGCCTGTATTGCAAAAGCTGTTTGACGCTTCTTTACGCTTTTTTGAAGGAACAGTGTACAACAAAAGATTCTCGAAGGACTACGACTCAGGGGCGCCTTTTTCCAAAGCGCTAATCCTGGAGTACCTATTAAAAAGGATCATCATTTTAAATAAACAAAAGGGTTCAGATCGCCCTGCTGCCCAACCTGTCAGCCCCTGACTGAACCCGCCATGTTAAAATCGCTCTTCACTGTCTGG
Organism: Magnetococcales bacterium; assembly: GCA_015231925.1. Lineage (NCBI taxonomy): Bacteria > Pseudomonadati > Pseudomonadota > Magnetococcia > Magnetococcales > Magnetococcales bacterium. The sequence continues at coordinate 593 of JADGAQ010000046.1, read as the reverse complement.
GTGTTTGGCATCGGCCTGTTACTGATTCCGGTCGGCTTGTTAGCCAACGAGGAGGACTGTACCGAACCCTATCCAGGCGCAATGGTCAAATCCCAAGATCACAAATGCTTCGATCCGGATTTATCTCTGATTGAAGAAAATCCATGGCCCATCGTCAAAAGCTGTCTGGCGTTGCAAAAGGAGGGGGAGGATCGGTTTAAACAGGTCATCCCCTGTCTCATGCAGGGCATCGACCACCTTGGTCCTAACTTGATGACTACCCGCACATTGAGAGATGAACTCCCGAAACGCCTTAAAGATCACATCGAAGCCTTCGATGAGATTATCCGTCTTATTCCGGTCAGTTGCCAAGGCGCAGATTGCACCATGCCTCGGGAGGTCGATCTCGATCTCGAAAGAACACGTCACCGGATCTTTATTCTGGAACATCTCGATCCGATCTACTACCCTCAGCCTGCGGATGTTCCCTGCAATTTGCTGCTTTCCCCCATGCGGGATCCTTCCCCACAGCCCCCGTGAAGATTACGCGATTTTGCCTTTCAATATTTTATCTTTTAAGTATCAAAAAAAGGAAATGTTCTGTCCTTTGACTT
>JADGAQ010000045.1 GCA_015231925.1 Magnetococcales bacterium | reverse complement strand
TGCCCGGCTTGACGGTGCGGGCCGGTTCGAACACCCGGCGGATGTTGTCCGGCCAAGCGGTGAACTTCCGCTCTTCCACCTCGTAGCTGGTTTTCACATACTGCAAGGGGTCATCCCCGGCCTCCCGGATGGTCCGGACGATCCCGGCCAGCTTTTCCTGATCCCAGGAAGGCCGCTTGGGAACGTCCATGGCGATCTCTACCTCGCCGTCATGGAAGCGAATGATCCCGAACTCCTTCCCGTTCTCCCGGCGGATGGCAGCGGCTTGGTCGCCAAAGCGGCGGGCGAAGACGCCGTCCAAGAGGTCGTTGACCAGCTTGACACGGCCCATGGCCTCGGCGGCTTCCTGTTGCAGCCGGGCCAGTTCCCGCACCGGCAGGGCGGCGACCTCGCCCAGGGGCATCTGTCGCAATTGATCGATGGTGATGGTTTGTTTCATGGCGTGGTTCTCCCGTGTTTCGACTGTTCCCTGATGCCGCCCGCCTGTTGGTGAAAGAAGCCGGGGGTGGCGCCGCCCAGGGAGTTGCGGTGGGGGTATTTCCCGATGGGGTGTTGCATTCCCCCCAAGCCCCGGCTGGTTTCGTTTCACGCTGGAGCCGTTCTCCACGACTCCATACCCCTTACATACCGGCGGGATCCGGAATCTGTCGGACTTTTTTTGCGGGGCTGCATCTGACTGAATCTGCTTCTGATTTTCTCGATGGCCACGTAGAACGCATGACGCGGGATGCCCGCCGAGGCGGCGAGTTCGGAAACGGTCTGTTCCATCAGCCGTTCGGCGATAGCGCGCAGGGAGGGGGGGAGTCGGTCCACCAGGCGCGAGACATCCGTCCGCAGGTCGATGGACTCGTGCCAGGACAGGGCATGGACATTCCAGGGGGATTGACTGGTGGCTATGGTGTCGATCAACTCGACAGAATCCCCGTCTCCGTCCCACACCATGTCGTTGAGGGAGACGGTTCCAGCTTCGCCATCCGACCCATACCCGCTGCCATCGAGCATGGTGGCCGCATGGTTTTCGACCACCCTGGCGATGAACGTGGTGAGGCCCGCCTTCGAGGAATCGAAGCGGACAAGTCGCCGGTGCAGGTCGAGCATCAGTTCCTGCTCGAGATCCTCCACATCGACGGGACGAAAGGCCGGGGTTCTGGCCATCCGTCGGGCATGATGACGGACAGTGCCGACTGCATAGGGATGAATGCCGTGATAGTGATTGCGTGATTCCATGGAGGTCGCCTTGGTCCAGGAGGGGCGGGCATGAGCCCGATTGCCCTGGATTGGCGACATGTCATCGAAGAGGGGCGGCGAGACGTGGCTGGCGGGAGGACGATCACAAAAAGAAGTGTGATATCAGTTTGTTGTCGTCATCTCGACCATCGAAAAAAAATGCGGAAAATTTTCCTGTCAGGATGACATGTCATCCTGGCTCCGGTGACGGACTGTCCGATGGCGGGAGCGAACGCAAAAAAGCCGGGACAATGTCCGGCGATCAGGGGGGGGGAACAGGCGCAAAAAGCAGGATCAGCGGGATGGACGACGCATGCCGGGTGGGGCCTGGGCGGGTTTGTCGCTTTCCTGGAGGATCTCGAAGGCGGCGCTATAGACCTTCTCGTCTCTTTTCCAGGTGACAGACCGGCCAGCAATGCCAAAAAACCGTTCCAAGTCTTCATTCAACCGTTTGACTTGCTGCGGTACTTGCTTGGTGGCCTCCGAGGAACACCAGGAGATCTTGCCGTGATTCAGGGCGAAGGCGTGGAGAAGAGTCCACTGCACGGAAGGTTCCCGGTTCAGTTTGTTTTCCATCCCCATGGTGGAGAAGTTGACCGTTTCTGACACCCCCTTGCAGGTAAGGGTGGCCCGGTGGCCATCAAGGAAACAGATGCGCAGATCTCCCCAACGGGCGTCGGGAGGGGTGGGAAAACGCACCGTCGGTTCTCTGGGGGCTGCTTCCGGCAGGACCACGGCGCGGAAGGCGGTCATCACCTCCCTGGCAACGGGGGATGACGTCATCTGGCCCTGGTCATCGGCGATCAGCAGGTCGGACAGGGGATGGAAGCTGGCCTGCCGCTCCTGGAGCAGTTCCAACGCACGGGGGGAAATGGACCGAGGGGTTGGCGCAAGCAGAATGAATGGCACGGAGGTGATGCGGCACAGATGGACCACGGCCTCCAGCCGCTGGCGGTCGTCGAAGGCAAGGATCAGATAAACGGGGAACCGCTTCCCGGCAATGGGGTGGAAGTCACCGACCCGGAAGGTCTCCCGCACGCTGTCCACCGCCGCGAATTCCGGCTTGATGCCCAGGGCACTGGCCGCCCGAATCGCCAGCCCCTGCCGATGCAATTCGTAAACGACGATGTCACCCAACTGCAATGACACGTCATCGCAGTTGGGGCCATCCTCGTCGCTGCAAACCGCGATGAGTCCATCCCGCCCCTGATCGATGACCTGCCGGGGACAGCCCATTCCGCCTGGGCTGGGGCAGGGATAACTTGCCGCACGGCGGTCGGTGGGGCGCAAGAGCAGCATCCCGATTTCGTGGTCCTCACCCAGGAGCTGCTGCCACTCCACGGGAATCGCCGAAAGCCCCGGCACGGTTTCCAGCGCCGACCACAACCGGTTCAAAATCCGCATCGTCTTCCTCGTTCGTCATTGCCGCCGTCCGGATAAAACCCCGCCGCTTCATCCATTCCTCCAGGAGCAGACTGTCATCGTCCCGGGTGTACATGGCCTGGTTGGCTGGCTTGATGGTCACCGTGCGCGGGGACTTGGACGCCGTGAACTTCACATGGAACTTGGCCTGGAACAGTCGGGCTGTCCTGAGCAGGGCATATCCCCTTTTCTGGAATGCGGCGGACAGATCCTTGGCCCTCCTGATCTCCACCTCGCCATGCTCCCCACCCCAGTGGATGCCGACCTCCAGTAGTTTGATCCAATCCACCCCTTCGAGGTCGCTGCACACCAGTGAACCGGACAGGTCCGACCGCAACGGTTCCAGGCTGTACTTCTCCTCGCCGGGGAAATGGCCCTCGTTGCCGAACAGGTGTTTGCCGATCATGGCGAGATACATCTCCCGTTCAGCCTTGGACCCGGCCTTGACGCAGAGTTCGTCCCGGTCGCGGTCGTAGACCAGAACATCATGGGATTCAGGCCGGAAGTAGACGGCGGCTGACTCGCCGTCCCCCAGCACGGAGCCTTCCCGGCGGAAGGGCATGCCGTGCCGCACCACCAAATTTACCCGCCGTCCGTGATCGAAGAGAAACACCCGGCATCCCCTGCCGCGCTTCTTCTCGTCGAACCAGTCGTCCAGGTCAGTTTCCAGACCGCGCAGCGTGGCCTCGTCGGGCAGGGAAAAGAGTCCCTTCCACTCTGGATGCCCCTGAAAATAGAGAAACGAGCGGGCGCGGTTGATGAATACCTTGGCGTGTTGCCGTTCGATCAGTTCCCGGTTCTTGAGGAATACTTGAATGGCTATGTCCGCCGGGGTGGAGTCGGGGGCGAAGTCCAGGGAGAGACCATTCGTCCTGGCCGCTTCCAGCAACCGGTCCATGCCGTCCTGGTTAGCCATTTCATGAATGATGTAGAGGGATTCCAGCAGATCCCGGGGGGCGTCCTCGCCCAGGCTCATCAAGATGGAGGCCAACCGTTCGCAATCCACGCCGCCGCCGTTCGTGGGAAATATCATCCCACAGCTCTCCAGGAACTCCCTGTGGGGAGTCAAGAACATGGCCAACCGCCCGGGCTCGATGGCCTTCAAGGTGTCTGGTTGGGCAAAACGGCGCGGGTTGAACGTGGCCACGGTGATTCTCCTCATTCAATGGACGAAGGTAACATGCTGCGCACGGCCAGAACCTTTCCCAGAATCCTGAGATCATCCTCCTGGGCAACCCGAATGGGCCGATAGGCGGGATTGGCTGGCCTTAACTCGATTAATTCCTCGGAAATGAATAATCGCTTGACCGTGGCCTGATCACCCAGCAGGGCCGCGACGATGTCGCCGTTCTCCGCAATGGGTTGACGCCGGACGATCACCAGATCGCCCTCGCGGATGTTCGCCTCGATCATGCTGTCACCCTTCACCCGCAGGGCGAAACAAGCCCCACGGGCCACGCTGGCCTCCACCAGGATTTCCCCGATCCGGTTTTCCACCGCCAGAATTGGCATCCCCGCAGTTACCAGCCCCACAATGGGGACAGGAATCAGACCAGCAACTGGTGGATTATCCACCACCACTTCCAAGGATCGCGCTTTGCGGGGGACGCGACGCACCATCCCTTTCCGAATCATGGCAGCGATCTGCTCATGCACACTGGGGGGCTTGATACCCAGCATCTCTCCCAGTTCCGCCACGGTGGGGGCCATGGCGTGACCGGCAATGAACTCCTTGATGGCCGCCAGCATCCGTAGCTGGCCCGGTGTCGGGCCTTCCACGGGCAAAGGACCACGTTGTTTCTTTTCGACGCCTATCATCGGTTCCATCTCCGTATTGTTACCCTTATATTAATTAGGATTATATGCAGAGCCACCCCCTTTTACAAGGACGAAATTTTCTCCGACAGATTGCCGGACCTCCCGGTATGTAAGGGGTATGGAAGTTATCGCCATCTGCTTCGAGGTGCATCCCATGCTGCCAGCCCGGAACATTGACCAGTTGACTGCCGACCAGCGCCTTGACGAGGCCTCTGCCATTCTCGCCGCCGGAATAGTCCGGTATCTGGAAAAGCAAAAAACGGAGAAAATTCCGCTGGATAAGTCGCCCAAAACACGCCCTTATGTCCGCAAAACAACCCGAAACGGAGAACGGACATGACAAATAGCGTATTGCAGCAGGTGACAGCCCTCCAGAACATGGATGGCACCGAACTGCGAAAAATGTGGATCCAGTATTTTCAAAGCGACCCGCCATCGAACAACCGGGGGTACCTGGTGAAGCGTCTGGGCTACCGCCTCCAGGAGCTGGCCTTGGGGGGATTGACACCGGTCGTCGAGGAACGGCTCAAGGCGCTGGCGGCAGGGGAGGGGGATCCGAAAAAAGACACCGGAAGGAAGCAGGACTCGGATCGTCCGGTTGCCGGAACCCGCCTGATCCGGCAATGGAAAGGCATCGAACACTGCTGCACCGTTCTGGAAGACGGCTTTGAATACGAAGGACGGAAATTCAGAAGCCTTTCCGCCGTGGCCAATTTCATCACTGGAACCAAGTGGAATGGCTTGCTCTTTTGGGGGTTCCGTCGCCAGGGAAGCGAGAAATGACCAAACCGCCTGTAAAATCCAAGACACTTTGCGCCATCTACACCCGCAAATCCACCGACGAGGGGTTGGAACAGGACTTCAACAGCCTCGATGCCCAACGGGAAGCCTGCGAATCCTATATCGCCAGCCAGAAGGCCGAAGGCTGGCTGCCGGTGCCCGACCGTTACGACGATGGTGGCTTCTCCGGAGGAAACCTGGAACGTCCCGCCCTGAAACGGTTGCTCGCCGACATCGAAGCCAACCGGGTCAATGTGGTCGTGGTCTACAAGATCGACCGTCTCTCCCGCTCTCTGATGGACTTCTCCAGGCTTGTCGAGATCTTCGACCGCCACCAGGTCACCTTCGTCAGCGTCACACAGTCCTTCAATACAACAACATCCATGGGAAGATTAACCTTGAACGTTCTTCTCTCCTTTGCGCAATTTGAACGCGAACTTTCAGCCGAGCGGGTGCGGGACAAGATCGCTGCCTCCAAGCGCAAAGGAATGTGGATGGGAGGACATCCCCCGCTCGGCTATGACATTCACGAACGCAAGCTGAGGATCAACGCCGCCGAAGCCGAAACGGTGCGCTTCATCTTCCGCCGCTTTCTGGAGATCGGCTCAGCCACCCGGTTGGTCAAGGAACTGGCTGCAAAAGGTTACCACAGCAAGAAGTGGATCAGCACCACCGGCAAACACTACGACGGGCACCTTTTCAACAAAGGCAGCCTTTACAAGCTGCTGAACAACCGCGTCTACGTGGGAGAGGTCTTCTTTCAGGGAAATTCCTATCCCGGCGAACACGAGGCCATTATCGACGTATTCACCTGGGAGAAGGCCCAGGCCATCTTTGCCCGCAACGGCCAAGAAAGATCCGCTATCACCCGGCGGCAAACTCCGGCGGCCCTCAAAGGGTTGGTTCATTGCCACCATTGCCAGCGGGCCATGACACCCTCCCATACCCGCAAAGAAGGCCGACTTTATCGATACTACCTCTGCACCGGCGCGGCGAAAAACGGCCACGACTACTGCCCAATGCCCTCTGTTCCGGCTGGCGACGTGGAAGGTATGGTTCTTGACCATCTCCGGGCCATGATCCATGCGCCGGAAATGATGGTTCGCACCTGGCGGGCAGCCAACGAAAGCACCACCTTTTCCGAGAGGGAGGTGCTGGAGACGCTGCGCAGTCTCGACGGTGTTTGGGAACAACTCTTTCCCGCCGAACAAATGCGGCTCTCCCAACTTCTGGTGGCCAAGGTGGAAGTGGACGTGGATGGCATTACCCTCCACTTGCGCACGGAAGGCTTTTCAAGCCTGCTCCTGGAACTGCGGCAAGCAGCTACCGACGCCCAACCGACGAGGAAAAGCGCATGAACAATTTCACCAAAACCGGAAAGGTGCGTTACAGCCTGAGCCCGGACGGCAAAATCCTTCAGGTCTTCATTCCGGTGCGTTTTCAGAAACGCGGTGGGCGCAGGCAGATCATCGCCCCGGACGACGGCACCGGTCTTGTCCCCACCCGGACCAGTCGCGACGAGACGATGATTCAATGTCTGGCTCGGAGTTTCAAGTGGCGGAAGATGCTTGATTCAGGTCAAGCCTCGAACCTGACGGAGATTGCCTCTCGGGAGAAAGTCAATGTCAGCTACGTCTGCCGACTCTTTGACTTTTCCTTCCTCGCCCCGGACATTGTCGAGGCCATTCTGGATGGCAGACAACCGAAAGGCTTGACCATGAGGGAGATGCGGGACGAAATCCCGGTCTCCTGGGAGGAGCAGCGGCGCAAATTTGGCTTCCCGGAGCCGGTTTCAGTCTGAAAAGTTCGACAACGTTTCACTTGGAGGGCATCACCCGATGAAAATGTCCCCAAAAAAAAGCCAATGAAATCTGTGGTGGAGTTAACTCCACCCACTGGCCCTTGGTGGAGTTGAAATGGAGAAGAGGGGCGAACAGAGAGGGAAAAGGCCCGAATACAACCCGGAGCGGGTCAAGCCGAACGCTCCACCCGAAAATCAGGCTGGCGCTAACCATTGGAAATATTGGGGAATTTTGTAGGGTCCGGCGACGTGCTGGCGATACTCTTCATAAAGAAGAGTTGTTAGAAAAAATAACTGGCGGAGGAGCAGGGATTCGAACCCTGGATGGAGTTGCCCCCATAACGATTTTCGAGACCGTCCCGTTCAACCGCTCCGGCACTCCTCCCGCGTGCTGCAGACTGTAGGCCATTCCGCCCCGAATGGCAAGTTATTCCCCGCCAAGGCTTGGAGGTGTGCCAAGTTCCGGCGAAGGTCGGTTAACGCTCCCGTCACGGTTGTGTTCGCCTGGCTGGATCTGTCCACAAAAAGCGGTCTGTCTTCTTCAAGATGCCCATTTCAAACTATAAATTATAATCTAACGGCGCATATTATTGTAATGCGTCTCAGTCAATCAAAAAATAACTAATAGTCTTGTACCTCCGTCCCGTTATATTAAATAGATAATATATAATAAAAATGCAAACAAAAAAATATATAAGCTACGAATTTCGTAGTGTTGCTTAGAAATAAGATCCATTATGGTTCAAAGTGTGGCTAGATCGTGGTTGTGTTAGTCGAGGTCTTTCCTGATGAATACGGACAATTTGTTCGGGAGACGTTTGCGACAAGCTCGAAAGGCTGTCGGGATTTCCCAGAGGGCGCTTGGCATCAAAGCGGGGCTGGATGAGTTTGTCGCTTCTTCGCGAATCAATCGGTATGAGCAAGGCGTTCACAGGCTTTCAGATATTCTTCTTATTGAACGAATATCTGCCGTGTTGTGTGTTCCGATAAGCTTTTTCTTTGCGCGTGACGATGATGAAGCGGAAATTATGCGACGAATTCATCAACTTGATCCGTCGCTTCGGTATGGAGTTATAAAGTGCATTAATAATATACTTGAGAGTGGTGAAGCTGACGAATAGTAATGAGTTATAATGGGTAATTACATGACTATTGATTAAACAAGTATTCCGTTAAGTAGTTGCCTCCACGCTAGATCCGGTTCTTGGCGGGTGAAGCGTGGGCTTCCGAGGGGAGGCGCACTCTGCGACTGGAGAAAGCAATGTACAAAATGATCTCGCGATGTGATCATCGATCCATGATACGATTCATAAATAGTATTCATTGGCAGGAGAAGGTGGAGGTTGATACTGAGGATTTCCGGTGTCAATACAACAGGGCGACACTCTTTATAATGAATAATTGCAGAATATTTAGAAAATATTTCTCCGGCGGTTACCAGTTTCCGTCCAGAAAAAGTTGCACGGTTTTGGGTAAGTTTGATGGATATGTCGCTGCAGCCGTGCCGATTCTTCTGTTAAAGGCTGCCAGTGATACTGAAATCGGCGCAGATGATCGTTGTGTTGAAAGCATATTTCATGACTGCATGACCGAGGCGATTGTTAGTCAGTTGATATATAGAAAAATACATCCAGAAAGCCGGGCAACCTCTCTTGATCTCTTCATGCTGTCATTTATGATTAACTTTTCAAGTAAAATATTCGGGGGTACGGTTTTTGACGAAACGTGTGAAAAGATTCTCTTTGCAACCCAATTGTCCGATGATCTCCGGGGCGCACTTCAGTTGCTTGCCCGTCCACTGGCGGAAGAAAGCAGGGCGCAATGCAGCGAAGAAAGTTTCTTGCTTGCTGATGTTGTCTATCTTAGTAATGTAATATGTGTAGATATTTTTTCTCAGCAATCTATATTTAATGGGTATAAAATAAACAGTAAATCATTCCTTTTGTCAGATATTCAGGGGTTGTCCGAACATATAAGGAACGTGTTTTTCCCTTTAAGTAAGCGTTGTATGCAGTGTGTCATGAATTGCGGTATCTTTGAAGTAAGCCGCTACGCATTTAACCCGGCTAATTCATAAATTTCGTGGTGAAACCGGCCATGGCGCGTCAGGACAAGGCGCGACCCTGGTCCGCTTGCGGCCGTAATTTATGAATAATTGCGTTTCTGGTAACTATTCAGCATCCCGCGCAGCGCGATATGACCAAGTCAACGGCGAAAGAAAAAGTCCCAGGGGTACCCCCTGGGACCCCATGGGGTCGGAAGTCAACAGCAAACAGAAGAGTCCCAGGGCGCTGCCCTGGACCCGTTGGGGGGGATAATCCCCCCCAAACCCCCGTATACCTGAACAGATACCGTTTCTGTTTCATTTTTGCATTATTGCAGGGGGCTGGGGACCATCATGGTCCCCAGCAGGGGTTTGGGGCTGGATTCCCAAGGTATTGTCTTTGGCGTATTCTTGTTCTTTCATTCGCCTGGAGCGGGAGCCTTCCAGGGGAATGAAAGAACAAGAGAAAACCAAAAACAGAACCTTGGAGGCTCCGCCTCCACAATTCGGCAGGAAAGCCGAATTGGACGCCGCAAAGCGGCGCCCGAAGGGCGAGGCCGTGGATGGCCCGAGTCCAACCTCCGCCGGGGGCGATAATCGCCCCCGGCCCCCGGTATTAGGGCGTGTTGACATTTGCCAGATTTTGGTTCCTGGCAAGGCGCAAGACGGTGAGGAAGCGGAGTGTAGCTCGCCTACATGAGCATTCCGAACCGGATTGCAACGCGGCCAGGGACCAAAAGATGGTGAATGTCAACACGCCCTAATGAACGAATGAAACAGAAATGGAATTATTCCCTTCCCAGCACTGACGGTCCGATAACCGTCACATCGTCTTCCGCGTGCGCCTCGCTGGCCGGCACCCCGCCCAACGGGTAAAGATCCTCCCCATGGCGCACCACGATGCCGGTGCGCAGCCGGTTCACCAGGCGCACGGCACGATGCCCCTCCCGCTGCTCGATTTCGCAGCCGAAAAGCGGTGTCACGCCGCCCGTGCGGGCTGGGGCCACCACCACCCCATTGCCCTGCAGCACGAAGGGCTTCTCCACCCGGAACTGGCCTGTCAGATCGACCTTCAGTTCAATCTCGATGTCCGCGCCCTGACCCCGGGGAATCACCACCTGAAAGGCCCCGTGTCCCGGCGTCGGCAGGGAGACCCGATTTGAGCGCTTCTGCCGGATGCGATCCTCGATGCCCCGATGCGCCTGGTCACAATGCAGACAGACAAATTCCCCGTCACTGCTGGCTTTCACCGTGCGCCCCACCGTCACCGGCTGCTCGCCCAGTCGCCGTCCCTTGACCTTGCCGTTCTCCCGAATCGGGTTGCCGGCTTCATCCACGTAGATCAGACAGTAACTTCCTCCCGCAAAGGTGATTTGCACCCCGGAAAGATCCAACGGCAGTTCGTTGCGGTCCAGAATGTAACGCACCGGGCGGCTCTCTTCCTCTTCCGGGTCCAACGCCGCCGGCGGCACGAAGCCCACCGGACGCATGGCGCCGTCCGGACCGTCCGATGCGCTGAAGGTGGGGCGGGGAGGCGTGTCCGGCGTTACGGCTATCGGGGTCAGGGAGGCGGCTCGGGGAGGGGCCTGCCTGACCGGCGCCGCCGTCACACGCGGCACCACATCCTCCTCTTGGGCCCGCTCCACCCGTTCTTCGAGACTGACCTCCTTGTAGTATTGGGAGTCGTTCAGTGTCATCTGAAAACGCAGGGTGCCCGGTGTGACGTCGATCTTGATGGGCAAAACCACATTCTGCTTGTTGCCCATGCCCAGGGTCGAAAGGGAGCGCATGTGCTGCTTGAAGCGGAAATCCTGGCTCATGGTTCCGGCGTTCTGCCGCTCCACCATGATGCGGCGCAACTCCTTTTTCAAATTGATTGGCGGATCGGTGATGCTCTTGGGACGTGTGACCAGATCCAACAACTCGTCGCCCGCGCTCTCTCCGGGTTTGGCTATCAGGGAGAGCCGCCCGTTGCTGACCATCTCCACAAAATCCCGCTGATGGGTCTCCATGGGGCGTTTGGCCATCACACGGAGAAAATTGAGGATTTTGTCGATAAGAATGATGGTCAGAGCGTTGAGGACCGCCTTGTGGGCCTCCTGATTCTCTTTTCGGGTGGTATCCCCGGTGACGTGAAATTCGAAAAAGCGCGCCGAAAAATCGAGCATGGCGCGCCATACTTCCAGGGGCACCCCCTCGGGATTGGACTGCTCCACCGGCATGGCTTCGAAGGGGATTTCCGCCACCACCGCGCCGCGATGCGTTACCCGCACGAAGGCTTCGGGGCGGGTGACCACCGGATGCAGAATGCGAATCTCCGGCAAGACCTCCGGCAGCACCTGCAGGGGGGAGGCCATGGGCACGCTGTCGATGCCGCCGGAGAGGTTGCCTCCTGCGGCGTAAAGAGCCAGAACATAGGTCAAGAACATCTTGCTGGTGACGCTTGAGTCTTCGTCGGTGGCGATGCCGTCCTGATAGGCGGCCATCTTTTGCGAGAGGGGCGGGTGCAGCCTCTCCTTGAAGGCCATCGGGATGTAGTCGGCATAGGCGTCGAAGCGTTTGAGAATGCTCTCGATCTCCGTCTCCTTGACGGGTTGTTCCAATTCGGCGGCGCTCAAATGGTTGAACTGCACCCGTGAGGCCTTGCGCAGGCGTTTTTCGAGGGCGGCCAGCTGGGAGCGCACCACCAGGCGCACCAGCGCCCGGGGCAAGGTGGTCTGCACCATCTCGGTGGCCAGCTTTTCCAGCTCTTTCTCCACCAGGGACTGATCCACCGGCACGGCTTCTTCCCCCGAGCCGCTGCTCTGGGCCTCCGAGAGAATCTGCCGGAGCCGCAACACGAAGCGGTTGGAGGAGAGGTAGCGTTTGGCGTACTGGAAGAGGTCGGCCATCTCGTCGTTGTTGACCGAGGTGGGAATGACCCAGTTGCCCATGGGCAGGGCGGCCTGCATGTAGGGGCCCAGACGACCTCCGGCCAGGCCGGGGGACAGTTCCGTCACCGCCCGATCCACCGCCACCAGCGAGGCGGAGCGGATATCGGCGTTTTCCACCAGGGCCACGGTTTCCAGGGTGATGTTCTGAATCAGTTCCACCACCGGTTTCCCGAAGGTCATGGCCGTTTCGCCGGGGGCGCTGCCCGAATAGACCGTGGCCAGCACCTCCTGCACCGCCATCTCCAGTCCCAGGCGGGAGACGCCGTCCACGTTGTTCAGGCGCATGGCCTCCGAAACCTTGGCCAACACCTCGTTGCGCAACTGTTCGTTGAGGGTGGAGCGTTCCTTCTCCTGGCTGCCCGCCAGGGTGGCCTGCTGCAACTGACGCACCTTGCCCAGCCATTTGTGGCGGTGCGGATCCTCATCGGCGGGCAGCTTGGCTCCCTGGGCCAGCAGCATGACCGGTTCCCCGTCCCCCAGGGCCACGGTCAGACCCTCCTGGGTGAACAGCTCCTCCACGGTCAGTTTGCCGGCGGCATCCACCTCGATGCGCATCAGGATGGGATCGGAGATCTCCATGTTCCAGGCGCGGGCGTCGATGTTGCCCGGATCGTTCTTGACGATCTCCGTCAGGAAGCGCTGGTCGAAGATCACCAGCTTGCCACGTTCGAGGGTGAATGTGGATTTGCTTTTGTGGCCCGTTTCACCGGTCGGGCTTGACAGGAAGACGCCCCAGACGCCCGGCTGACCTTCCGCCGGGCGGATCACCATGTGCATGTTCTCTTTTTTGGGGTTGTTGGGGCAGATGATCACCGGATGCAGATCGGTGGCTTTGGTCAAGTCGAGGCTGGTGGTGCGAAAGGCGCGCTCTTCCGCCAGCTCCTTGCCGGGTTTGCGTTGCCGCACTTCCGCCGGGGGCTGGTTCTGCCGGGCTTCGCCCTTCAGGTTCTCCTCGATGCAGTGGTAGAAGATGACTCCCGAGGGGTGGACGTGAACCCCGATCAGGGATTTGTATTGCAGGCTGGTCACCGCCTTTTTGGTGCGGTCCCGGGGATTGATGGTCTCCTTGGCGTAGGGTTTGCCGCGAATCAGGGTTTCCAGATAGACGTGCCCGTTGGCTTCGAAGCGAACGTAACACGCCACGTCCTGGGAGGTGATCAACATCGGTGTTTCCAGTCGGGCCACCGCGCGATAGGCGTTGGCTTCAAGGGGAGGCGCCAGTGGAAAGGCTTTGGCGACTTCCAGGTAGTTTTCGCCTTCTTCCTTGGCTTTGCCGCCCAGCAGGTTGCCGAATAGGTTGCTCATGAAGACTCTCTCCCGTCCCGAAGGCTTTTACGCTCACGACTTACCCAGCGATGCAGCATAGACGATTCGAACGCAAACCGCCAATTTTCCTGGTAACTATTCAACATCCCCCCTTGCCACTATTTGCAAAAAGGGTTGGGGGAGTCTGAGGGGGAGCTCTGCTGCCCCCCTCAGGACTTTTTCTTTGACTTTCCCCCGCCCAGAAAAACGGGAGTCGAACCTCCGGGGGCTTTTTCCCGGAGATTCGACGACTTTGCGGGGATTTTATGGTCCCCGTGGCCACGAATCAGCTTCACCGATTCGTTGCCACGGGGGCTGGACGGTGGTTAGCCTAAGCGGGCAACCCGGTCCTGCCAAGGGCCGATCATACAGACGATCGACCCTTGGCAGGACCAACGGCGGGCCTGAAAGGATAGAAGATCAGAGGAAGAGTCCCAAGGCGCTGCCTGGACTTGTCGGGGGGGGGTAATCCCCTTCGAACCCCTGTATACCTGAGTAGATGCCCCAGTATTTGGGCGCGGCAGGGCTCGTTATGCTTCAGTTAAACTCCCCAAACGCGCAAGGATCTTATCAACGAGTCCTTTGGCGGCACTTCGGTTTGGAGAACACTCGTAGATCAAGCCAATCATTCTTTGGATCATGATCTTGTCGCTTTCCTGAAAGTTTGCCAGGACTTCGGAGGGAGCGTCTGATATCTCGGCGTGTTCCAATCTTTTCGATAGTTCTTCGATCATGCTTTCCATCTCGCGTTTGGCAGGATCTCCAATCGCGGGGGAAACAGATAGCCTTTTTATCTCCTGGAGTTCTGTTCGAATATTGTGCGCAAGCGATTCAGAATCGTCAGGGTGCAATCCCCCCTGTTCCATTGTTGATAGCTTTTCTTTGGTCCGCAATGAAGCAGAATAGAACGACTTTAGTCTATTTCTTTCTACTGAACGACTACGACACAAACGAGCAATGCGATCCCCAAAAGGGGTCAATTGGTGCTTGAGATTACTATAGGGAGCATTGAAGACGAAGTCATCTCTGCGGCCATTGGGGAGAATTTTTTCGTCCAGCACGTGTAACTCACCAACCGTCCAACCGGCAAAACGACTTTCGGGAAAAATTTCTGAAAAAATCCTCGCATCGCCAACCTGGATATTTCCCTTCCTGGCGCGCAATCCATGAATTCCGAGCGAGGGCGAAATTGCACCTTGATAGCCATGATGGAGAAGCCACAACAAACCGGAAATGTTGCCGCTGTCTCCTTCGATGGTGAAAACCTCCAAATTCGTGAATCGGTCTGGCTTTCCCTCAGCGAAGAAATATTGATTGCGGTATGGCCGGTATAGGGGTGTCTCGTCCCCATTTAAGTGGACATGGATCTCGCTCATATTTCCAACCTCGGCAAGTCTCTCACAAATTTCCATTCCGTAATTAAACTCTGGAGAGAAAGGTAGGGGGGCAACCTGAGAGAGATACGAGGCAATCGCTTCGCGATTTAGCAATAAGTCGCTTTTGATGCGGAGCGGTTTTAGCAGTTCAACTTCAAAAAAATGTGTTGGCCAATTTGTGCCATCCAATTCCTGGAGGGAAGTCACTCTGTGAATCAGATCGTACAAATTCCCATTAAATGAGTGGTCCGACAATAAGTTCTTGAAAGATTTGCAGTCCCATCTCAACTCCTGAACGGCGTCACTTCCCTCAGAGCGTGAACGGAATACAAGCTCCTGGCAATATCCCAAGCCCGCCAAACGGCCAACGCCGCGAAAGCCCCTCGCTTTGCTGCCTCTTTTGAGGCTGCTGCCGATTGAGGTTAGCCGATTTGCAAAATCACCCGCTGGTAAACCGAGGCCGTTGTCTCGGATACGTATTGATCGGGACTCCACGTTCAGAACAATATCAACACGACCGTGAACGCCTTCTTTGATGATGCCCTGAACCCGGGCATCATCAATGGAGTCAGCAGCATTCTGAATATATTCACGGAAAATCGTCAAAGGGTCGACGTACATTGCGGCACTGACAAGCTCCAACACGTCCTTCCCTACAACAATTTCTTGCGGCAAGATCAGATCAGTGTGTCTGGACATGGCGTTCTGCTTTAGGCGGCATAAATTCGGTGGTCAAGCATATTCCCGGCATCATCAAATCCTTCATTGATCCCGCTATCTTCGACAATCTCGTCAGCGGCCAATCCGAAATTGACTTCAGCGGTTCGTTTTTGTCGGTCCCAGATTGCCTGCTCTTCCTCCCTGGTTGGGGGAATGTAATAACGGAGGATGTCTCTGACAAGCGGGTCTTTCTCGGAAGAAAAATATCCAGCCAGTTCATTGCGATTTAATCGTGGCTTGTTCGGAAGATCAAAAAACACCTGAGACAAAATATCCAGAAGCTCTCTTTTCTGCGCGCTGGTAAGCTTATTGAAAACATTGGAATACGCAACGAATTCTGCTTGCCCACCCTCTTCCTGGTACCATTTTCGGTTGAAGATCATGTAATGAGGACGAATGATCAAATTCTCGAAGTCTTCGCAAGAGTGGCCAAAAGCCTCCCTGAAAAAATCCGGAGCTCCTGAAACGATGCCATGAGTAGCTTGAAGGATGACCTGAATCGATCGTAGCTGATATCGGGTCCATTGAGACCCCACATGAGACCGATCCGTCAGGTCCACTGGATGGTAGCGCATGGGAAAGGAAAATATCCGGATGCCCAGTTCCTCGTTCAACTTCACGTTCAACGCCATTCGGTCATAAAGGTCCCGAGGGTCGTCCTGGTAGTTATACAGCAAATAATTGGATAGAGCAGACAATCCGTTGGCTGCAGCCATGCGGATGGAGGTTTCGTAAGGTTTCCTGAGGCTTAAATGGTCGAATGCAATACGGAGGGGACTCACGCAAGTCCTGGCCAGTTGTTTCATCAGATGCTCATTCTTGGCCAATTCACGGGCATCGACGCCTTGGTTGAAATCAATCCTGCGTTTGGTTGTTTGGCCATTTCGGGTAATCGTTGCCCCCCGAGCAAAGCCAAGATCAACAATTTCGGCAATGATCTCGTTGAAGCGGGGAGATGCCGTAATATTGTTATCCATGAAGATGAGATCTTTTTTTGTGCCGTAGCGCAGCTCGATTTCATGGACAGTCTGGGAGATCGACGGCGTTTCCCGCAGGCCGCCTTCGAGCTTGGGAACACCGCAGAACTCACAGTTGCGAATGCACCCACGGGAAGCGTAGAGGAAGTAGGCGTCGTGAACGGGATATCGATAGCAAAGATTGTCAAGGATGCTGTAGTCTGGAACGAGCGATTCAATCGGTGTGCCGAGGGTATCTTCCGAGTAGAGTTCTTCCTCGAATTGGTCCAATTGCAGAGAAACTGCTGGGGCCTGGTCGAGCAGACCAGAGATAAACCGGACGCCTCTCCAGCGGGGTTCCTGAATAAAGCGCTCATTCATCAATGATGCGGCGATTCCACCAACAAAAACCCTGTTGGCTTGACCTCGCGCCAGATCAAGTGCGTAATCTATAGCTCGGGAGGTGCGGTGCCACTCGAAGGAGAAGAGCGTTGTGACGTAAATTCTGTCCCAGGGAACTCCCTGCGCCGACCTGTCCTCCCCCTTGACAAAGACAACCCTGTCTTTTTTGCCATTTGGTCCGTGGTACTGGGCAAGTTTCATCAACCCGAGTGGGGGGTATTTGTTGCGGTAACTGGGTTCGATGAGCAATATATTTTTGTTGGCCATGGCTTTCAGGGCGATAATCCAGACCTTCAGGAGCTCGTCTACCGGCTTATTTCACAGTATAGCGCGTTTTGAAGAGAGCCGGGACGACAAAGTAACCTTCCGGAGGGCACTTCATCAAGGGGTCTGGTTTCTGGCAAGTGATTTGATCTTCGGGCTGCCGCCACGGCGCTCCCTGAGTTTCGATTTGATGGCAGTCAGCAGTTCCTTGTAGTGACTCTCTTCCAATGCCTCTTGGGCGGTCTCTAGAATCATAAGTAAAAGTCTCTTCTCCGGCTCATTTAGGCCGTCAAGCATGTCGGATATAATAAACTTACCTTGCTCTAGATTCGACTTTTTCCTATCTAGGCCACCAAGAATGGGGTCGAATTTTTCCCCTTCGTCAGTACCTTTGCTTTTAATGGCTTTCTCTCTGTCTCGTGCGATTCTTTCAGATGTCCTGTCAAGGATTTCGAGTACCTCTTTTTTCTTTTTTGGAGATGCCACGCCCGATTCCAGCAAAAGATTGGCGGATTCATGAACTGGCGCTGCTCTCTGTTGTGCCTTCAACGTACTATTGTTTCTTTCATCCGAGGCAGTGCGGCACATTTTGCTCAGGGTGTGAGCATGGCTAACCAAGTCTTCCCGGATAGCAGTCCATGCTTCAGTTTCTTCAAATCCATCCCTTCGCCCGTTTGGAATGACGTCCGGGTGAAGAATATGGATTTCTCCTATGAACCAGTGGTTGAATCGGTTTGAACTCGCTGATACCTTGCGGAAAATCTCTGACATCAATTCGGCACCACCAAAGCCAATTCCCTGTTTGCGAATGCGTATTCCAGAAGAATGCGGAGCGGAGATCTGGCCAGGCAGGTTGGACAGGCCCACCCATCCCCAATACTGGAGGTCTGGTCTGGTGGGAGTTAAGAAGTCGATATCACGGATTTCAACATTTTCAGACTTTTCCCCTTTTGCGGTCGGGTAAGAGTTTTTGTAGGGGCGAAAGATCTCACTACTCTGCTGTCCATCGCGGATGAGAATGATCTGCACTACCGGGATTTCGATGCCCTTTTTGTCAGATTCCTCTTTGATTTTGGGCTTGAGGGGCATTATTTGCCTGTCAATATCGACTGGAGCATTCTGTCCGAGATAGTTCATCAACTCCTCATTGTTGAGAAGATGGTTGCCAACAGCCTGTCCTATTCCCTGCATCTGGACCTCAAAGAAATGGTCGTTCTTGTTGGCCCGGTTGGTTTCCTTGGTCGTACATGCGTCCAGAATGGCAACGGCTTCTGTTTCCGGACTTTTTACGGAATTCCGGATACCCTTCCGCAGAGCGACGCAGTCAAAGCGCACGAGGGTTTCCACATTGTCGCCAGCAGCAGATGTGCGGAATACCAATGTGTCGCAG
The DNA here is from genome assembly GCA_015231925.1 of Magnetococcales bacterium. Lineage (NCBI taxonomy): Bacteria > Pseudomonadati > Pseudomonadota > Magnetococcia > Magnetococcales > Magnetococcales bacterium. Next base: position 7,027 of record JADGAQ010000045.1, on the reverse strand, counting down.
TAGGCAATGCCCGCCAGGCGACCGATTCCGCGAAATCCAACGGTGCGATTGTTCTCCCGGCTGGTTGACTTTTCGGACATGCCCACGTCAACCAACCGTTGATGGGCCGTATCCGAAGGAAGCCCGATGCCCTCATCCCGGATGGTTAGGGAGCGACGTCGGGTATCGATGCTGATTGTGACGCGCCCTGGATGTTTTTGAGGAAACAATCCCCGGTCCCTGGCAGCAACGATGGCGTCGCGTGCATTGGCGACGTATTCCCGCACGGTATCCAAAGGGTTTGTGTACATGCCTGTGGTCAGGGTATCGAGTACGTTCGCTCCGATGCGAGCCCCAACTGAGCCTCGTGTCGGGCCGGAGGCAGGTTCGTCCACGGTCTTCGCCATTATTTCCCTACCTGTTCACGTGCATCAGATTATTATTTCGGTTGAGAGTAGGCGGGAACCGGAAACCGCGCCTTGATGGTCGACGCCGAAAAGGCCGCGTGTTGCAGGAGGAGCGTTCCTTTCGGCAAACGGGTCAAGGTTGCTTTTTGTGCCGCCGTCAAAAAGCGGTAATCACCGGTACTCGTCACTTCCACGCTGTTGGTGCGGCCCATGATGTTGGTCGAGCAGTTACCCAGAACTCGCGGATGGACCCCGGAGCGAAACTGCTCCGCACCGAAAAGAACCACCCCCAGAGAGCGTCCCCGTTCGGTGATTTCCAGTATGGTCTGGGTCAGAGCACGGTCGTTACCTTCGCGTTTTGGGGCATATTTGTTGAGTTCGTCCGCGAAGATGACCACCCGGCCCATGTCGCCGCTGACATCGCATTCCTCGCAGTCACCCATCTTGGCCGAATGGATCATGCGGATAACATCCCCAAAGACCAAACTTTGCAGGTAGTCCGGGAGGGGCTGGATATCCACGACGACTACGTGTCCCGGTTTGATGTACTTGACGATTTCGCCAGCAGGTTTCATCCGCCGCACCTTCGGGTCGGTCGTCAGGCGTTCCTGGAAGATGTCGTTTTTCCTGCGTTGCTGAAGAAAACGATAGAAACGCCGCCAAGAAACTACGGGGATCTCCTGTCCCTTGGTCCTGTTCGGACGTTCCTGGGCACTTCTGGTCCTCTCTTCTACATCTTCGAGCAATGCAGACCACGAATCTGGACTTGTCTCCTTCATCCGTTCAGCGCATTGTTCCATGGTGGATTGTGGGTCATCGATGTCAGCGAACAGGAGTTCAAGCTTGTTCTTGCCGCTATCGACATCATAGTAATAATTATGAACAATGCCCCGTCTGATCTGCTCTTCCAGAGTCTCCTGGGATACGGTGGATTGGGTACAGAAGCGGTCCTTGTTTTGGGAGTAGGGGTGGAAATAGGTCACATTGGAGAACGGACGGGGCTCCAGGCCGCATTTGCGCCATTCCATCTGTTCATGTTCGCTCATGTCGTCATTGGCTTGGTCGATGCTCAGCAGGTCACCCCCTTTGACGTTGAAGATGACCAGAGAAACATCCTTCGTGCGCATCTGCTGCAGGGCGCTCATTAGGAACATGGCGTAGGAGGTCTTGGTGGCAAGGCCGGAAATGCCGGAAATGTTGACATGGGCTCCCTCCGGCCCCACCACGAAATCCCCTTCGAAGTGGATGGGGATTTCTATATCGTTGGACATGGAGAAGTAGCCAGCAGGCAGGGGTTGTTTGATTCCCCGCAACCCCAGTGCCTCGGTAACCCCCTCCTGGTCCGCCCACATTACTGCCGACCCATCCCGAACGGGCATTTCGATGTTTTCGGTGTTGTAAAGCACTTCGGCTGTGGCCACTGTGGTGCCCAGACGAATATTGCGGGGCTCTGTGTTGACATCTCCAAAATCACTGGAGACCACCCCGCTAAGATAGCCAATAGCGTCTGTAAGGTGTTCCAATTCCTGCACGGTGGCATAGGTGAAACTCTGACCCGACCCTTTGGAGAGATGAGGAATCTTCACTACGTCGAATGGACGCAGCAGGGTGGTGTCGGAAACCCAAAAGCGCAATTCGGTCGTCGTGGTGGGTTTGTTTTCGGTGGCGATGACCCGCCCGATAATGTCATTACTCATGCTGCATCCCTCCTTTAAAACAGGCCCCGAAACGCCACAGGGGACATGAACTGGCTTTTCATGTATTTTTCGGTCAGGAACATGGGGTACAGATGGGTGGCCCAGCGTTCGTCTGCGCCAAAAGGTGTCACGTTGCGTTCGGCGAAGACCTGCTGGGAGATGTTATTGATGCGGCCGCTGTCGAAGCCGTTTTCTCGGTCTGCTTCTTCCAGGGCGAACAATTCCAACTTGACCACCCCTCCCAGAGAACCTTGAACCCTTTCCCTGGGGCGCAGCCGTAAAAACCAACTCCCCAGGGTGGACCGGCCAGAGGTTCGTTTATAGACGATGGTCCTCTGGCCGCGGTCCAAATGTTCGACTACCGTGCCCACACTGTTTTTTCTTCTTTTCCCCACGACGAAGTCCGGCTTGAATCGTTTGGCGATGCCGATGACGTTTCGGAAATCGCCAATATCAAATTTTTGACTGATAAAGTTCAGTGAACCGTCCAGAACCAACATGGCGTCATTGAGAGCTCCCGCTTGAGCCAAGTCACTGGCTGCCTTGACCTCCATGTCGTGCATCCGCTTCATGACGACGGCAGCGGCCAAGTCCAGTGGATTGGCTTTATCCTTAAAGTTGTAGCGGATCACCTCGAAGCTTCCCCAGGGCAGATTGGCCAGTTCAGCTCGGATGGTCTCCACATCGCCATCCCCAATAAGGCGAGGCAGAACCAGGGCATTGATCAATTGCGAAGCATTGGGAACCGGTTTCATGCCTGTCCCGCCATATTTGCCGCGGTTTCGTTCGCAGACGGCCACACCGACCTGGGCGGCGATGAGGGGGAAGTGGCGACCATTATGCTCCATGTCAGCCACGCGGTAGATTTTTCGGGAACCATCTATGAAAAAGCGGAACAAGGGGTCGCCGATAGGGGCTGACAAGGAGCCGATGTCGCAATACGTTTTCTTGGGCTGCGGAGCCTCGAAGGGAATGTCCTCTGGAGGCTCGTTTTCATCCCATTCCGAGCTGCTGGCACCGTCCAGGTCCAGCATATCGAAGCGGTTACATTTTAAGTGAATGCGGTCACGCAGAAGGTCGATGATCCGGTTCATGCCGCCTCAGGACGGGTGCAGGATTATGGTATTAAGAAACCTCCGCTTCTCGCAAATCTTCTCGGAGGGTAACACCCCGTCGTCATCCGTGTCAATATTGTAAGAGTTTCATGATTTGCTATCAGGCGATGTTCTCTTCGAGTATTACCGTCGGTAACTTGTCACCATCACGCCGACCTCCGGGGAGACCGATCGGAACGATTATATCCCCGCCCGAAGAGACGCCGCCACCAGGGGAGCGGTTCTTCCTCGCCGGGGGCTTCCGGCGCGGCGACGGGGGTCAGCCCGGCGGAGACCACGAAGAGTTCCGCCGCCACCGCTTCGATGACCTCCTTCCATCCCGCCTCCCGGCCTCGGCGAAACAGACGCATGCCCGGATACCACGGCGAGTCGCCCCGCTCCTCCAGCCAGCGCCAGTCGCAGCCGATGCCCGGCAGCATCACCCAGGTCTTGACCCCCAAGGCTCCGGCGAGATGAACCGCAGCGGTATCCACGCCGATCACCAGATCGAGCTGGCGGATGACCGCAGCCAGATCGGCCAGATCCCCGAGTTCCGGCCCCAGCGCCAGAAAGCGTTGCCCCATCGTCTCCTCCTGCCCCGCGCCTTTCTGCAGCCCCACGAAGAGGATCTCCTCCCCCGCCCGCCACAGGGGGGAGAGCTGTTCCAGGCGGCGCAGGGAGCGGTTGGCGTCGTTGGCGTGGTTGGGATTGCCCTTCCAGACCAGACCCACCCGCAACCGGCTTTCGGGCAGTCTCGCCCGCCAGCGGGCCAGACGCTCGGCATCGACTTCCAGGTAGGGTGTGGCGGCGGGCAGATGGTCCGCATCGACCCCCAGCCTTCCCGGCAGGCTCATCATCCAGACCCAATAGTCCGCCGGGGGGATCGGCCCCGTGGCGATGTCGAAACAGGTCTCCACACCGGAGAGGCGTTGCAGCAATGGCAGGGTTTCCGCCTGACAACCCCAGAGAACGCGAGCGCCCCGCTTCTTGAGTTCGGCGGCGAAGCGGGCGCACTGCACCGCGTCGCCGATACCCTGTTCCGGCCAGACCAGGAGGCGTTTGCCGTCAAGGGGTTCCCCGCGCCAGGGGGGGCAGGGCAGGGGGGGATCGGCGACGCCGTGGGCGGCGTGACGCCGTTCGTAGAGACTCCACCCCTCCTGGAAACGTCCCTGGCGCAGTAAGAGCTGGGCCAGGTTCAGGGCCGTCACCGCGCGTTGCGGCTCCTGTTGCAGAATCTGCCGCCACAGCTCTTCGGCTTCCGGATTCAGCCCCTGATCCTCCAGCACCGAGGCCAGGTTGTGTTTCACTTCCGGACTCTCGGGCTGCAACGCCACGGCCTCCCGCAACACCTCCTCGGCCTCCCGCAGGCGACCGCGCTGTTGCAGCACCAGTCCGAGACTGTTGCAGGCCGGGGCGTGGTCGGCCCGGAGCTGGAGACAGCGGCGCAGCGCCTGTTCCGCCTCCTCCATCCGACCCTGCTCCCGCAGCACCGCGCCCCGGTTGTTCCAGGCCTCCGCCCAATCGGGGGAGAGGGTTGTCAGTCGCTGCAAAAGGGCTTCCGCTTCCGCAAGACGTTGCAGTCGTTGCAGCAGCCCGGCCAGATTCAACAGCACATCGGGCGTTTCGCCGTTGCTGCGCAACAGGTGGCGATAACACTCTTCCGCCTCCTGAAAACGGCCCAGGGTCACCAGCAGATTGCCCAGATTGAAGCGCGCCTCCGGCTGATCGGAACGTGCGGCCAGGGAGCGGCGGAACGAGGCTTCCGCCTCGTCGAAACGCTGCTGCTTCTGCAGCAGATTGCCCAGGTTGGAGAGGGCCTCGGCGTAGTTCTCCCGCAGGCGCAATGCCTGACGAAAAGCCTCTTCGGCCTCGGGGATCCTTTCCAGCTCCTTGAGCAGGTTGCCCAGGTTGTTCCAGCCCTCCGCCAGATCGGGACGCAGCTCCAGGGCCTGACGGAAGGCCTTTTCCGCCTCCGCATGCCGGCCCAGCTTGCGCAGCACGATGCCCGCGTTGGAGTGGAACGCGGCGTTGGGGCGCACCGCGATGGCCTGTTCGATATGGGCGATGCCTTCGGCGGAACGCCCCTGCTGGTGCAGGGCCAGTCCCAGCAGGTGCAGGGCGTCCGGGTGCATGGGTTGCAGGGAAAGGATGGTGCGGTAGGAGCGTTCCGCCTCATGAACCCGCCCGGCCTGGTGGGCGCGAATGGCTGTGTTCAGGTCCGGATCGGATTCGGGTGATTGCGTCATGGCGACTCGATCTTTACGGGGTTTTTACTTTCAATATTTCATCTTTTAAGTATCAAAAAAAGGAAATGTTCTGTCTTTTGACTTTGAATTGGTATCTATTCAGATATACGGGGGTTCGGGGGGGATTATCCCCCCCGACGGGTCCAGGGCAGCGCCCTGGGACTCTTCCGTTTGCTGTTGACGTTCAACCCCATGGGGTCCAGGGGGCACCCCTGGGACTTTTCCTTTCGCCGTTGACACGATCATGCTGCACCGTGCAGGGGTCTGAATAGTTGCTTGAATTGTATTATTAAACTATATGCCGAAATATAGTTACAACATAAAAAGAAAAGACAGTCAAAACATTTTCTTTTTTTATTATTTAAAAGATTGAAATATTGAAAGTCAAATTCACCGGGGAACCTGTTTCACCAGCCAGTTGCCGATCCCTTCCGGCGGCAGGGAGAGGTCCACCGCGCCCAGCCGCACCGCCTCTGCGGGCATGCCGTAGACGGCGCAGCTTTCGGCATCCTGGGCCAGGGTGACGACGCCCGCGTCGTGCAGGCGTTTCATCTCCAAGGCGCCGTCCCGGCCCATGCCGGTCAGCAGCACCGCCACCATGCGCTCTCCGTATTCCGGGAGCAGGGAGGCGAAGAGGGGGGCCACTGCGGGACGCAGACCGTCGACAGGGGCTCCCAGGGTGAGGTGAAACCGCTTGTCCCGAATCTCCAGATGATGCCCGTCCGGGGCGAAGTAGACAAAACCGGGCAGGATGCGCTCCCCCTCTTCCGGCACCCGGCAGACCAGACGGCAATGGCGGGTCAGAAAGGCCACCAGCCCTTCCAGAAACCCCGTATGGATATGTTGCACCACCACCACCGGCCAGGGAAAATCCTCCGGCAAGACCTCCAGCAGACGTTTCAGGGCCGCGGGGCCGCCGGTGGAGACGCCGATGCCGACCACGCCCCGAGCCTCCCGGCTCTCGGTGCAACCCGCCCAGACTTTGCCGGGCAGGGGCGACGGACGCGCCACTCCCGCCATGACGCGCACCCCTCGGGCAAAAGCGGCCTCCCGGCGGGGCAGATCCGGTCGGATGGGACTGTCGGGCAGAGTCAGCAGGCCGACCGCGCCCGCCATGGCCGCCCGCACCGCCGCCGACCCCCCTTCGGACTGAAACATCACCACCGGAAAAGGGCGTCGGTGGATCAGCCGTCGGGTGACCTCGAAACCGTCGAGGCCCGCCATGTCGGTGCCCACCAGCACCACATGACAGCGCGGACGGGTCATCCGGCTCAGCAGTTCCGCGCCTTCACCGCAGTCCGAGACCACCGTCAGTCCGTGTTGTTGCAGAATCTCCCGCACCCGGTGTCGCAACGGGTCCGGCTTGGCCCCCAGCAGCACCTTGATGGGAATCGTCGTTCGCACGGTTTCGTCCGGCGCCATGATGCCACTCCTTCGGGGGGGAAGCGAATGCCTCGGCCCGAAAAATCATAGCCTTTTCCTCGCCTTTGCACCACACCATTCTCCGCTCCGCCAAAGGGGGCCGCCACCTCCTTTCGGGTCGTAACACGGATTCGGAGTGGATTTCATCCCCCGAAGAGGTTATCCTGCATCGAGCGATAACC
>JADGAQ010000044.1 GCA_015231925.1 Magnetococcales bacterium | reverse complement strand
CCTCCAAGGTTCTGTTTTTGGTTTTCTCTTGTTCTTTTATTCCCCTGAAAGGCTCTCCTTCCAGGGGAATAAAAGAACAAAAATAAGTCAAAGACAACACATTGGGGACTCCGTCCCCAAACCCCTGCTGGGGACCATGATGGTCCCCAGACCCCTGCAATAATGCAAAAATGAAACAGAAACGGAATTATACCTGAACAGATACAGAAAAATTACACGTTCCAAAGTAGACGCGGTATAAAGGGGATTTGAGCAGCGTGTCAATGCTTTTTTGCCTCAACGGCCGCCAGAGGCGTAAAACCGTTGCGAGAGAGAATGGCCTGACCGGCCTCCGAGAGGGTCCAGTCGATAAAACGCGCCACGATGGGCGGTTCCTGCGGCTGGGTCATCAGATAGAGAGGTCGGGTCAACGGGTATTCGCCGGAAATCACATGGGCCGGGTCGGGCAGAAAACAGGATTTACTGGGCGTGGCGCGCAGGCAAACCATGCGAACCCCCGTATCCCGGGCATTCATGCTGGCAAAGGCCACCCCGCAGGGATCCATGGCCACCCGCGCCAGAACCTCCTCCGGAGAGTCGAGTAAAATGCTCTCGGTGCGCAGCCGCTCTCTTTCCCGAAAAACCTTGTCCAGGAAGACATGCTGGCTGCCCGAGTGGGCGGTGCGGGCATACACCTGAATCTTGCCGCCGGGACAGCCCTCGATCTTCTGATGCAGAGCCGACCACTCCCGCAGTCGACCCTGTTGCCCGAAGATTTCCCGAACCTCTTCGAGGGACAGCTCTTTCAAAGGATTGGCGGTATGCACCACGATGCCCAAACCGTCCCAACCCACCTGATAAAGGCGCGGTTTGTCCTGAAAGCGGCGCTGGGCCAGGCGCGATTCCCGGGGTTCCATGACCCGGGAGAGGGTAGCGATTTGAGCGTGGCCGTTGATCAACGCCGAGATGCCGCGTCCGGATCCACCTCCTTGCACCCAGAAGGGAACCGGCTCCACCTGGCTTTGATAGACCGAAGTCCAGGCCTGGGCCACACGCAACATGCTTTCAGAGCCCTTGATGCGCAAGCCCGTGGTCTCTTCGGCATGAACGGCAAGGGAAACCGGAAAGATCAGCGCAACCGCCAGCAATCGGGCGAAAGTCAACCGAGGCGTGCCCCGGGTTCGGCTGGTGCTGCCATGGGTCATGCTCACCTCACGCTCCTGCCACGCCAAGTTGATCTTCCGCGAGACGGCAGGGAATGCTCATATTGAACGCGAAGGTCAGGTCCGCGTCGAACTCCTGAGCAATCACCCATATCTGAGAGATTGGACCGCCGATTTCCAACAAGGATCCCAGGGACTGACGAAATCGTTGCCGGTCGAAAAAGGCGAACGGTTCATCCAGCACCATGAACTGGGGGCCCTGGACGGCGCGGGCCACCAGGGCCTGGGCCAGCGCCATGCGTACCGCCAGCATGAGCTGCTGCTGCACTCCGGTGGAAATCTCGTCCATGGCGATAAAGTCGTTCTTCTCGTTGGAGAAGGCCTGCACCCGCATATCCCGGTCGATGTGCAGATGGTGGTACCGGTTGTCGGTAAAAACCGGGGCGATTTGCGAGATGAAACGCCGCAACTCCTGATTGAAGTGGGCGCCCAGACTGCGCCCTGCTCCCGCCATCAGTTCGCGAGCCACCTGCCGCAGCCGGATCTGCCTCCGATTGGTGTTAACCTCCTCTTTGCAGGCTTGCAACTGCTCCTTGAGTTGACTATCGGTTGCCAGACGGTTTTCCTCAAGAAGAATGGCTTGTTCAATCTGCCCCAATTCTCCGGAAAGCGTCTGCAAGCGGCTTTGGGCTTCGGTCAACAGATCGGTGGCATCGTTGCGGCAGGTGTCGACCTCGGTGGCGAAGTGGCCGGTAAGGCGCGTCAATTCGGTGAGATGAGCCTGCATGGCCTCCGTGGAGGCGAAGGGTGCGCCATCGGTGCCGAGCCATTGTTGCAAAGCCTCGATCCACGGGGCCTCGTTCCAGGCCAGCAGCCCTTCGATTGCGGCGGCAGGAGGTGCATCCAGGGCTTGTTCCACCTGACGCAGGCGTTTGCGTTCCTCCCGTTCCCGCGCCGAGAGGGCTTGCAGACTAAGTCCCAACTCCCTGGCCAGACGATCCTGCCGGGTGGCCGCCACCCCGAAGACCAGGGCCAGCACGGTCGGCAAACTGGCCAGCATGGGCAGCAGCACGGGTAGCAGGGCCTCGGGCAGCAGCGTGGCGAGTGATTTATGCAGGGTTTGACCCAGCGGGTTGTCGCCCAGAAAGGTCAACGTGGCCCAAAGGCCCCATCCGGCCATGGCCGTCAGCCCCGCAAGTGCCATGACCAGGCGACTCAGGCTGCGTTTACGCCAGACGAGGCGCTCCTGCCGTTGCAGGGAGGAGATCTCCTCTTCCAATCCGGGTGTACCGTCCGCTACGGAACGATTCTCCAGCCAGTGGCGCATCGGCTCCACGGCTTGAAGCGCCTGATTTTTCAGTCGTTCCAGGCCGTGCAGCCGATTCCGCGTATCCTCCAGCCAGTGGCGCAGCCCGGCCAAAGGGTCGCCTTCCATCTCCACCTGACTGGAATGGCAGACGGTGGTCAAAGCGGAGAAGGAGCCTTCCAGTCGCTGCAGCGCATCCTGCCAGGAGGCGGTGGGGTGGTTGGTGGTAAAGAGGCTCAGGGCTTTGGCGGAGGCGATGATGGGATTGGCGGCTTTGGGCAGCTCTTCCAGAAAACGGCGCCAGCGGCGTTGTTCCTCGTCCGTGGCGAGCAGGGAGGTGTTCAAGCGGTTTCGTTCGGCTTGCAGACGGGGCAGCAGGGCGGTATCGATGCCGAGCTGGTGTATCTGCTGTTCCAGTTCTTCCTGCCGGGGTTTGAGGGCGGCGATATCGCCTTCCAGGGTGGTGATTTCCACGGCGAAATCGTCGGCCAGCCATTCCAGGGCATCGATACCGGCCAGGGCCTTGATGGTGTCGCTGTGGGCGTGGCGTTGGTTGCCGGGTTTTTGGGCCAGGTAGAAGGCATCGACATATTGTTGAAACGAGTAGCCCGCAGCTTGCCAGATGATCTCGTCGACCGCTTCCGGCCCTTTGGCCAGGGGCTCGTCCTCGCCCTGGCGATTGATGCGGGCGCGATGTTGCCCGGTGCTGTCGAAATAGCGCACCACCTCGTAGGAGAGGCCGTCTTTCCCGGTAAATCCGAGCTGCAGGGAACCGTTGGGCTGGCCCCAGCGGATGGCTTTGGCGATGTGACGGGCTTCCAGGGCGCAGGTGCGTCCGAAGAGACCGAGGCAGAGGATTTCTGCGATGGCGGACTTGCCGGATTCGTTGTTGCCGGTGATGGCGATGCGACCCCGCGCGGGCAGGCCGGTCAGCTCCAGGTGACGGTATTTAAAGAGGTTTTCGGCTTTCAGATGACGAATGATCATCCTTTCCTCCGTCGTCCCATCAGTTCGGGCAGCCGTTTTTCGACCAGCAGGATGGCTTCGGCGTAGATGGAGGCGTCGAACTGGTCGTCGGTTTCGGCGATGCGGCGCACTTCATCCTGACTGAAGGCCAAAAAGGCCTTGAGGGGATCCTTGGTCTGGAAAGCCTCTTCCAGAAGCACTGCGGGAGCCGGCAGATCGGAGGGGATGACGGTCATGGGAATCCTCTTGGCGGGGGCCACGAAGGGAGCGTAATCCAACCCTACCTGTATACACGCTGAACCGGGCAGGGACAACCGTTGCCTGGGGATGGGGCGTTCGGATTCCGGTCGAAAAGCGATTGCGATGGAGGAGGGATTATCTCCTCTGATGGGTGCGGTGCCCTGGGATTTGTCCTTTAAGGGAGTTCAAAACTCCGGAAGCCAAACAGGGACATATTTTAAATCTTTTGACTTTCAATGTGTTATCTTTTAGAAATCAAAAAAAGAAAATGTTCTATTCTTTGACGTTTCCTTTGATGTTCATTTAGATCGTCCCGACCCGTTTCTTCGCAGTTTTGCAATTGACCCCCTTATCTTTGTCCATTCAGGCTCGCTCTTGAGTACCCCATTTCAGGAATCTCCTCCGAAATGGAGGGCTCAAGAGCGAACCTGCCATGGGTCGTTCCAACGCCAATCGTCATTTAAATTGGCGCTGGAACGACCAGAATGCTCGCCGGGGGTTGGACAGTGAAGAGAGGGTGGTGAGTGGTAACAGGCGGTTGAGGAAAATGCCGGCAGGACATGGCACCTGTTTGGGATCGGTTCATCGGGGATTGGTCCAAAAAACTGTGCGGAACCTGTGGAAATGATCGGACAGATTGCACAGAAGGCTTAACAGCGTGTCATGGCAGGGTGAAATGGATTTGGTGGGCGGTGGCTCATTTGTGACTTAAATAGTTTATGATCGAGGAATGATCTATAAAATTATCTATAAGGAATATACTGTATCTAAAAAGAATATTTACAGATTAATAACCTTATGTTATTAACTATAGGAATAGTAGAAAGAGATAATATGAAAAATTAACGAAACCCGTTGATGGTTGACCTTGACAATGTAAAGGGGATTGTAGAAACTCACTTCTAAATCCAGAGGATAATTGCCCGGCTTTGTCGGGGGCTCACAAAATTTAGCCTTTCAGGCAATATTCTGCTGTTCTCTATGTTGCCTGTCGGGCCGTTGATGTGGGGGGAGAGTCTGGTCTGGAGTAACCATGAGGCCGTTTGGCATCCTACCTGCCTTCAATGATAGCGAAAAGACCTCTTTGAGGGGCCAACAATCGGTTGGTCCTGTTTGCGGGGCATCGTCCTTGGCTCTTGACCATCATAGGGGCCAAACCGGTCAGGACATTCGGACAGATCCGGGAATTAATGAATCTTTGCAACCAGTTGCTCATCAGGAGGGCCAGATGCGACGACCCGGTGGGCGAAATGACCAAGGCCCACGGAATTGAATGTGACAAAGTAGAACTACAGAGGAAAAAGTGAGTGATTTGGATCCCGAATCAAACATATAGCGATATTGACCGGTTCCATCTAATGCTGCTTATCTGTTATCTAATAGTATTTATTATTCTAGATAAAATTCCTAATATTGAATTAGCAAATAATTATCTTTTATTATTAAATTCAATATATGGATCATATATATCAGATTGGCGGCATACTTCGGAAGAATTGGTAAATAATATTGATATTATTATCCCTTTTACCCACATTGTTGCAATCGGAAATTGCTGCTTAACAATACCAGATTATAAAAAAATCATTACAAACCAATACCCGAAAGGAAATAAGTTTGAGTTATCAAAAGTGGTCGGGTTGTTTATGGTGATGAGTATGTGGATTGGTGCATATTATTTTATTTTGTTTGGGGAGGTTGGTTCAGAACGTATGGTCAATAAATATACATATATATTAGTGCGTCAGGTAGTGGTTATTATGTTCCCAGTTGTTATATGTTTTTTTGGGGGGTCAATCGTGAGAATTGTTTATTTAGAACTGCTTAGGTAAACAACATAGACGAGTTGATAGGGGGGAAGCATGATCAGCATTCCGAATACGATTGCGCGACTCTGGAAATTTATCGATCGGGCGATGGGCTTTTCAAATGTTGGGGAGTTTACATATGATGCAGAAAAACAGCTGGAAAAGAATGGAAATTCTTTAAATATGTATGCGGCTATGTTTGGTGTTGCAGTGGGAGGAGCGGTCGCGGCGAATTTTGTTTATTTAGAGTGTCAGGATAACAGAGAAGTTTGAAGGGCTTGTCTTGATGCTTGGTCGGTTATGGAGTGGGTCAAGGGTCAAATCGGTGTTGGAGAGAGGCAAGATGATCAGCGATGAAATGGAAAATCGAATAAGAGGAGACGTTGACAAGGTAAGCGTAATATCCATAATCTGGTATCTTATTTTTTATTTTTCAGTTAGTTTGTTGCCAGAATTTAGTATCTCTCAGTCATATATATATAGTATCGACAGAATTTACGGAGACTATATCGACCAATGGAGGAGCTATTCATATGGCATTGTGAATAATATAGATAAAATTATTCCTGTCACTCATGTGTATTCAATTATGATAAACTTATATATAATCGTAAAAATGAGTAATGTTGCTAAAAAGCTATATCCATATGGGAAACGAGTTGAATTAATTAAGTTTCTTGGTGCGGTTATATTATTAAGTATTTCTGTGGCTCTATATTATTTCTGTTTTATAAAGCTTGATGCTAATTATATGAAATTTAAATATTCAACAATAACGGCGATTCAGATGGTTACAATTGCAGCACCTATGCTAACCTACAACAGCTTATATGTAATCGTAATAACAATATCTTATATAGTTACACCATCCGCCAGCACAAGGAAGAGGGGGAGATAAAATGCCAAATATCTTTAGTGCCATCATAAGAATAACTAATAGATTTTTTGATGAAGTGTCTAGTTTCGCAAATAGCCTTCAAATTTTGTTTAATGCTGAAAAACAACTGGAAAAAAATGGCATGTCATTAAATGTGTATGCCGCAATGTTTGGTGCAGTAGTTGGTGGTATAGTTGGTGCGAATGTAGTTGGTTTTGGGTTGCTATTAAAATTGGGAGCACCAGTACTTGTAAATATTATAGGAATTGGGGCTGGGCTACTTGCTGGTAACCTAGCAGAGGAGTCTTACAAGAATTTTGTAAAGGCAAATCACCCAAACATCAATTACTCATCGCTGGAGCAAGCGACCTATCATACTATCTTTGATAGAATGCAAGAGTCCATTTCAAAGTTCGGTGATACAATCAAAAGAATGGCGATTAGCACGGAAACCTACGCCACCGGACTGCTTGGTACCATTAGTCAGAGATGGCTGGATCCTGTTGCTATTGATCTTGATGGAGATGGTTTGGAAACCACATCTGGCACCTATTTGGATGACCCAATTTTCTTCGATCACGATGGCGACGGCCTTTCCAATGGAACAGGCTGGGTAAAATCCGACGACGGGTGGTTGGTTCTGGACCGCAACGGTAACGGCACCATCGACAGTGGCCTGGAACTTTTTGGCAACAACACCGTGTTAACCAATGGGTTCAATGCACCAGACGGGTTTTCCGCCCTTCGGGAGCAGGACAGCAACCAGGATGGTGTCATCACCAGCGGGGACGAGGTGTTTGCCAACTTGCGCATCTGGCGCGATCTGAATCAGGATGGTGTCAGCGATACCGGTGAACTTTTCACTCTGTCGGAACTCGGCATTCAAAGCATTGGTTTGCAGGCAACCGCCAGTAATACCAATCTCGGCAACAATATCATCGTCAGCGCCCAGGGAAGCGTCACCCGTGCAGATGCTACAGGTGCGGTTGTCGTGGATGCCGATGCCGCAGCCAATTTGAATCTGCCCATCAATACGTTTTACCGGGAGTATCCCGATACCATTCCCCTGACAGAACAGGCTTTGAGTCTTCCCAACTTGGCGGGATCGGGAAGAGTAAGGGATCTCTCCGAAGCTGTCAGTCTCTCTCCAGCTTTGGGGGATTGGGTGACTGATTACATGGCTCAAACCACCCGGCAAGCCCAGATTGACCGGTTGGACGAGTTCGTCAAACGTTGGGCCAATACCTCGGATTTTGGCTCGATGCGTGATCAGGCTGCTGAAAAGGGTGTGACAGTAACCTACTTTTTGCAGGGTCTGACCGCCGGAACGCTCGAATACGATGCCTTTTTGACCAAACTGGGCGTAGTGGAACGGTTTGTGGGCTTTGTCTTCGGAGGTTCCAATGGGCAGGCATTGCCACAGTTTCCGAGTGGGTATGGCAGTACGGCAAATTCTACAATCAATATTGCCTTGCAAGCAAATCAAATCTCGGCCATTTCCCTGGCCTATGATCGTCTGAAGGGGGACGTATACGAGTCTTTGGTCCTCACTTCTCGTCTTAGCAACTATACCGTAATTCTGAACGGTAGTTACTATTATCTGGAAGAGGAACAGACTTGGCTATTGAATCCGGCTACTCTGGAAGCATCGTTTCAACAGTCTATTGCCGCCGATTCTCGGCAAGGGTTGATCGATTTGGTGGAATTCATCAGTGCTGCCGGACAGACGTGGCTTGCTACAAATGGCTGGAGCGCGATTCAATTCCTGCTGAACCAGATCAATGCCGCTCCCGATATGGAGGGATTCCGGGAGGAGCTTAACAGTTGGACGGTGGGTCTTGCCGGTGCCGGGGAAATGCATCTTCAAGGAGATGATCGCAATAATCTGCTAGTGGGAACTCTTGGGGACAATACCCTTACGGGCAGCCAGAAGAATGATGTTCTGGCAGGCAAGGCAGGCAACGATACGCTGGATGGGCAAGGTGGAGACGATATCCTGGATGGGGGAGAAGGCAACGATACCCTGGTGGATATCCATGGTGGCAACGATGTTCTCGTCGGCGGAGCGGGGAACGATATTTTGACGGATCGGGGGAAAGGTGGCAACGGGCTGTTTGGTGGGGAGGGGAACGATACCCTCAGTGTGGGATGTGCAGCCGGCGATGAGGCGGACAACACTCTGGACGGCGGCTCCGGGGATGACGTGATCTCTATCGACGGGACCAACGATGCCTATCGATATAGCGCCAATTACGTCAATGCGTTTCACGGTGGTACTGGATCGGACCGGTTGTACGGGCTAAGCGGTATGGATATCTACTTCTATGATCTTGGCGACGGGAACGATACCCTCCGGGACAACGATTGCCTTCTTGCAGCCAAGGAGGACACGGTTGTTTTCGGAGAGGGTATTTCACTGGCGGATGTGGTGTTTACCCGTGGCGGGAACCACCTGCAAGCCACCATAACCGATGCCTCCGGCGGTCCGTCGGGCTCGATTTTCATTCAGGATTGGTTTTCTGGATCCGAATATCAGATCGAGACGTTTTTGTTTGCCGACGGAAGCGTCCTGACCAAGGAAGAAGCCCAAGCTCTGGCCATGCGCATCGTTGGCACGGCGGGCATCGATGCATTGTGGGGCAGCAACCTGGATGAAACCATCTTGGGACTGGCGGGCAACGACAACATCACCGACAACGGCGGCAGTGACACCATCGACGGAGGGGATGGAGACGATGCCATCACCGACCGCTATTTCGGGACCAACATCCTGCGTGGCGGCAGCGGCAACGATACCATCAGTGCCAGCTATTATTCAGCCAACACTCTGGAGGGGGGTGAAGGCAATGACGTGATGAGGCTGGATTCCACCGATTCCCAGTCCCAACCCATTATTGGGTCCACCTTCCGGGGTGGAACCGGTTCCGATGTCATGTACGGCCGGGGCGGAGCGGATACCTATTATTACGATCCGGGTGACGGTTTTGACGCGATTTGGGACTCGGGTGGAGCCAATTCGGACAAGATCGACCGGGTCATGTTCGGGGTGGGCATCTCTCTGGCGGATGTGGCCATTACCCGAAATGGTAACAATCTCTACGCTGGTATTATGGATGCGTCGGGTAACCAGACGGGCAGGATTTCCGTTCAGGAATGGTTTACCAGCGACAGCTACCGTATCGAGACTTTCCAGTTTGCCGATGGCAGCAGTCTGAGCAAGGAGGAGTTACAAGCTCTGGCCATGCGCATCGTTGGCACGGCGGGCATTGATGCACTGTGGGGCAGCAACCTGGACGAAACCATCCTGGGATTGGCCGGCAACGACAACATCACCGACAACGGTGGCAGCGACACCATCGATGGTGGGGACGGAGACGATACCATCATCGATAATTACGAGGGCACCAACATCCTTCGTGGCGGCGACGGCAACGACACCATCCGCGCCAGCTATTATGCCTCCAACACCCTGGAAGGCGGTGCGGGCAACGATGTGATGAAATTGGATTCGACAACCTACGGGTCGAATTCTGGTTTTGGCGCCATCTTTCGTGGAGGAACCGGTTCCGATGTCATGTACGGCCGGGGAGGCGCGGATACCTATTATTACGATCCGGGTGACGGTTTTGACGCGATTTGGGACTCGGGTGGAGCCAATTCGGACAAGATAGACCGGGTTGTGTTCGGGGCGGGCATTTCTCTGGCGGATGTGGTTTTTTCCAAAAATGGCAATACCCTTAACGCCAGCATTCGGGATGCGGTGGGCAACCCGACGGGCGGTATCTCCGTTCAGGAGTGGTTTTCTGCCGACAGTTATCGTATCGAGACCTTCCAATTTGCCGATGGCAGCAGTCTGAGTAAAGAGGAAGTGGAGGTTCTTTCCAAACGCATCGTCGGCACTGCCGGAAACGACACTTTGTACGGAACGGCGCTGGATGATGCCATTCTGGGGTTGGGTGGCAACGACACCATCACCGACAATTCCGGTGGCAGTGACATCATCGATGGCGGAGACGGCAACGACACCATCTCTGATTATGGCAGTGGCGCCAACACGCTGCTTGGGGGTTCCGGGGATGACACCATCACCTTCAGTTATGCCGGGAACAATACCCTGGAGGGGGGTGAGGGCAACGATCTGCTGAAAATCCAGAATGTGACCTATGCCGGTTCGGCCAATTTTGCCAATACGTTCTGCGGTGGACTCGGCAACGATCGCATGGTTGCCGGATACGGAGCCGATACCTACCATTACGACTTTGGGGGTGGGGATGATCGGATCTACGATTACAATCCCTTGCCAACCGGAAAGAGTGACAAGGTGATTTTTGGCAACGGCATCGCCATGACCGACTTGAGCTACGGAAAAACGGGGCTGGATCTGGTGATTGCCGTGAAGTCGGGAGTGGTTGGCGGCGGAAGTGTGACCATCGAAAACTGGTTCAACAGCGATGCCGCTTATCGTCTGGAACAATTCCAGTTTGCCGATGGAACGTCTCTTTCCGGCGTGGAGGTGCATACCCTGGCCACGACGCTTACGGGAACGGCGGGAGGCGACGTTCTGGCGGGGTGGGAGGATAACAACGTCATTGCGGGATTGTCGGGGAACGACACCATCACCGACAGTAACGGTAGCGACACCATCGACGGCGGCGACGGTAACGACACCATCACCGATTCCGGCAGCGGTACCAACATCCTGCTTGGTGGAGCCGGTGACGACATCGTGACCTCGGGGTATTCGTCCAATAATACGTTCCTGGGAGGTGAGGGCAACGATCTGCTGCAAATCCAATCGGCCAGTGACAACACGGCAAGCGGTTACAGCAACAGTTTTCGTGGCGGTCTTGGTAACGACCGGCTTGTGGGACGCGGAGGAAGTGACACCTATCTATACGACCGTGGAGATGGAGATGATGTCATCTTCGATCTGGATAATTACGCTACCGGAAAAATGGATCAACTGGTGTTCGGGGCTGGCATTTTGGCCTCCGATTTGACATTCGGCCGTAGCGGCAACCATCTTGTGGTGACAGTGGGCGATGCGGGCAATCCTGGATTGGCGGGCCATATCACCATCGAAGAGTGGTTCGGCACTCCTTTTTACCGCATGGAGCGGTTTACCTTCGCGGATGGAACGTTTTTGGACGCCACCGCCCTTGACCTTCTGGGGAACACCCGATGGGGGGGCGAGGGCAACGATACGCTGACCGGGTACGATAATACGGCGGATATCCTCTACGGGCTGGACGGAAACGATTCCTTATCCGGCAAGGATGGTGACGATCTGCTGGATGGAGGTGCGGGCAACGACATTCTGGACGGTGGTTGGGGACGGGATACCCTGATCGGAGGGGCGGGGGATGACACTCTGGGGGGTGTATCGGGTTCCCTGGATGCTAACAGTTGGAATAATACCTACCGGGGAGGTAGCGGCAACGATCTGCTGCGTGGAACTCGATACGGGGACAATTATCTCTTCGGGCGCGGTGATGGGGTGGACCGCCTCGAAGAGCAGAGCGGGGTGAGCGGACAGGTGGATCGTATCGTCTTTGATGCGGGCATCGGGGTGACCGACGTGGTTTTGGCCCGGCAGGGCGATGATCTTCTGGTGGATTACGGTGCGGGGGATCAGGTGACCCTCTCGGGATGGGGCTCCGACAGCTCACGACGGGTGGAGGAGATTCACACGGGTGCCGGCGATGTGCTGGTAAGCAGTATGGTGGATCAAATCATTCAAGCCATGGCCACCTTTGGTGTGGACCAGGGCGGTTTGTCCTGGCGGGATGCGGTGCAGCAGCGTCCGGAAGAGGCAATGGTAGTTCTGGCGGCTCATTGGCAACTGGCATCATAAGGTTTTACTTTTGAGTCTGAGGGGGGAGTCCTGCTTTCCCCTCAGACTTTTTTGAGGGAGTCGCCAAACTCCCGAGACCAAGTCTCTGAATCCTTTTAATATTTTATCCTTTAGAAAGTAAAAAAGAAAGTGTTCTGTCCTTTGACTATTCTGTTATTGGTATATTTATAAAATAAGAATTTTATATGCTATTTGAAAGTCAAAAGAAAACGGACAGAACATTTCCTTTTTTTGCTACTTTAAAGGAAAAATATTGAAAGGCAGCTATCGTGCCAGGCACACCCGCGCATAGCCACTGCCCGGCTCGCGGAAATTGGTCACCTGGCCACGGTAGATTCGGGCGGCCAGGCCCAAAATCTTCTCCCGCCAGACGAAAAGACGAAAATCGGTCTTGCGCACCTCCTCCCCCTGCCGGGTGAGCGTCGGCGGCACAAAACGCTGCGCCAGGGTGGTGGCCGGATCCAACGCCTGAAAACGCGAACGGGAGATGGAATCCCCCAAAACCACCCCCCGGCTGCCGTAAGCCTGCACCGGTTTGAACACCCAGTGGCGGCGCTCCCGCCACAGCGACTCTGCATCCATGTTGGCCATCAATACGGTTTTCGGCACCCGTTCCGCCACCCAGGCCGCTTCTTCCGCCGACAGACCCAGCTCCTGCAACACGCCCGCATCGCTCCACACGGTCAGGCAGCGTTTGTCCGACAACAGCCCGTAAGCCCTCGGATCCGGGCTCAAATGCACCTTGCCCGCCAGCCAGGCGGCGCGTACCCCCTGCAGGGCAGCCTCTTCCAGATAGAAGTCACAATGTCGGTTGTAAAGGGCGTGAACCGGCTCCCCCCGCCAGAAAACCCCCTCCGCGTCGGCTTGCAAGGCCACGGGATCGGCGCAATCGGCCTCCAGCCCCCATTGCCGGAAAAGATCCACCGCCAAGGCCATCTCCTCGTAAAGGAACTGGCCGGGGGGATTCTCGTCCATGACCAGCAGACGCACCGGCCCGTGAGCCGGTGAAAGGCCCGCCTCGGACAGCTCCTGGAGCAGGGCGGAGCGGAAACGCACCGGCGCCTTGCCGAAGCTCGCGCCGAATTGGGCCCGACAGGCCAACAGCGCCCCGCCCGCATTGGTGTTGACCTCGATGAGCCGGGGACCGTCGGGGCTCAGATGAAAATCGTAGCCCATGAGCAGGGCCTGGCCGGCTCCCGGACCATGGGCCACGCGCGGCATGCTCTCCTGTCGCAAGGCGATATACCGGGGATGGCGCGCCAGCCGGAAGAGGCAACGGGCCAGACGGATCATGGCCATCAGATCCTGTCGCGCCACACGCACCTGGCAGGGAATGGTGTTCATCAGGCTCACTCCTTGAGCGGTTCCTGGGCAAAACAGTGGATGGAGCGTTGACTGGCCAGCCAGCCCAACGATGCAGCGGCAGCCATGACGCCGAACAACAGGGTCGATCCCAGGGAGAAGAGTTGCCCCGCCAGCATCAGGCCCAGGCCGCCACCCAGGCCGTAGGAGAAGGCGGAATACCAGGTTTGCGCCGTGGTGCGACTGTGCAGCGGGGCCATCTCGAAGGTGCGCCGCACTCCCGAAACATGGAAAGCGCCAAAGGTGAAGGCGTGCAGCAGTTGACCCAGCACCAGACCGGGCCAGGAGACGGTCAGGCTGAAGAGACCCCACCGCAAGACGGCCATCAGCAGCGAAAAGGAGAGCAGACGGCCCACGCCCAGACGGGCCACAAGGTCTCGGGCGTAGATCAGCAACACCACTTCCGCAACCACCCCCACGCCCCAAAGAGCGCCGATGGCGGTGGGGGAGTAGCCGTTGGCCGCCAGATGCAGCGACATGAAGCCGTAATAGGCCCCGTGGGAAAACTGCATGAACAGGGTGGAGAGATAGAACCAGCGCACCCCCGGACGGTGAAACAGACCACTGCCGGGGGGATGGGTTCCCGAAGGCGGATGCCGGGTCGGGCGCGGCAGAAACAGGGAGAGCAGGGCATGGCTGCCCAACAGAAGGAGCATGGTCCACAGCAGGGAGGACAAGCCCCACCATCCCACCACCCATCCCATGGTGTTGGAGCAGACGATGAAACCCAGGGAACCCCAGAGGCGAATGCGTCCGTAGTTCCACCCTTCCCGTTCCACGACTTCCATGGTGGTTGCTTCCACCAGAATCATGGGACTGGAATGAAAGAAATTGTAGAAAGCGATGGCGATCAACAGGAAGGGGAGGGAGTTGTCCATGAAGAAGAAGGGCACAAAAGCCAGGAGGGTGGCAAACGAGGTGAAAACCGTCACCCGGTGACGGGAGCCGCGATCCGCCAGATGACCCCAGAGCGGCGGGCCCAGGACTTTGATGCCCTGGCCCAGAGCGGCGGCCAAGCCGATGGCCTGGGCTTCGAAGCCGATCTCCTTGAGATAGAGGGGCCAGAAGGGCAGCCAGACGCCCAGCGCGGCGAAAAAGAGGCCGTAGAAGGCCGAAAGCGCCAAGTAGTGGGGCATTCAGGGCGTCTCGCGGGGGGGCGCCAGATGCAAGGCCCAGTGGGGGACGGTCAACTGCAGGGCCAGACCGGTGCGACGCTCCTCGAAGCGCCCGTCGCCGTCCAGGTCCACGAGGTGATACTCCTCCTCGCCATCCCGGACGGGCGAGACCTCGATCAGAAAGGCGCGGCCTCCGATGGAAAACTCGCGCAACTGATCGCCCGCATCGTTTTCGAAGAGGCGGATTTCCATGGGAGCGCCGTCCGGAGAGGATTCGTTGAAGCGGGTGACCAGCCTGCCCTGAAAGGAGGGGGGTTGCCAGGCGGGGGGAAAGTCCGTCTCCTGGCTCATGCCCGGTGGCAGGGAGAGGAAAAAGAGGCAGAAGGGGAGAATCATCCGCCATGGGTGGCGTCCGCGACGATCCTGGATTATGCTTTCGACCATGTCCGAACCCCAATGCTTTCTCATCGACGGCTCCGGATACTATTACCGGGCCTTTCACGCCATTCGCAACCTGAACCGCCGGGACGGGTTTCCCACCAATGCGGTCTACGGGTTCATGAAGATGTTGCAGCGGCTGGTGGATGAACACCACCCCGACTATCTGGCGGTGATCTACGATACCCGTGTCCCCACCTTTCGTCACCAGCTCTTCCCACAATACAAGGCCACCCGCAAACCCATGCCGGACGAATTGCGGGTGCAGATTCCCGTCATCAAGGAGATGGTGGGGGCCTATAACATTCCCCAGTTCGAAAGGGAAGGTTTCGAGGCGGACGACGTATTGGGCACCCTGGCCTGTCGCATGCGCGACGCCGGTTGCCGCGTGGCCATTGTGACCGGGGACAAGGATCTGATGCAACTGGTGGGGCCGAATATCCGCCTGCTCGATACCATGAAGGAGGTGTGGATCGAGGAGGAGGGGGTCGTGGCCCGCTGGGGGGTGGGACCGGACAAGGTGGTGGAGGTCATCGGCCTGGCGGGGGATGCTTCGGACAACATTCCCGGCGTGGCGGGCATCGGCGAGAAGACGGCGGCCTTGTTGATCCGCCAGTTCGGCGATGTGGAGTCCTTGCTGGCCCGCACCCGGGAGATTTCCCAGCCCAAACGTCGGGAGCAGCTCGAAAGCCAGGCGGAACAGGCCCGTCTCTCCCGCAAGCTGGCCATCATCGACTGTGCGGTGCCCATGGAGGTTCAACCCTCGCAACTGTTGCGTGGTCCGATTGATCTGCCGAGGCTGAAGGCGCTGTATCAGGAGATGGAACTCTCCTCCCTGCTGCGGGAGCTGGAGCGGCAACCCCCGTCCCAACCCGAGGCCGCGCCCCCTGTCGAAGAGCCTTCCGCTGTGCCTCCGACCACCCTGAGTTATCATTGCGTGATCACCCAGTCGGAGTTCCAGGCGTTTCTGCAACAACTGCGGCAGCGCAAGGCCTTTGCCGTGGATACCGAAACCACTTCCGCCGATCCCACCCGCGCAGAGCTGGTGGGCATTTCCATCGCCTGGCGGGCGGGAGAGGCCTGGTATCTGCCGGTGGGACACACCGCCGAGGCCGCCCCGGAGGGACAGCTCGATCGCGACCGGGTGCTGGCCGATCTCAAGCCGTTGCTGGAGGCGGAAGAGATCGCCAAAACCGGCCAGAACCTCAAATACGAGCAGGTGGTCTTCGGACGTTACGGTATCCGTCTGGCGGGCATTCGCCGGGACGCCATGCTCTACTCCTATCTGCTTTACAATGTGCAGCGTCGCCACAACCTCGACACCATCGCCTCCGAAGAGTTGGGGCGCACCACCATCACCTTCAAGGAGGTGACGGGCAGCGGTCGCAAGCAGCGCACTTTCGACGAAGTGCCGCTGGAACAGGCCGCCCCTTATGCCTGCGAAGATGCCGAGGTGGCCTGGCAGGCGGCGGACCGGTTGGAAGCGCACCTGAACCGTTATCCCTCTCTGGTGAAACTTTACCGGGAGGTGGAGTTGCCGCTGGTGCCGGTACTGGCCGATCTGGAGGCCACCGGGGCTCTGGTGGATCGTGGTGTGCTGGCCGGTCTCTCCGAACACTTCCAAAAGCGGCGGGAGGAGCTGGAAAAGCAGATTTATCTCTCGGCGGGGCGGGAGTTCAACATCAACTCCACCCAGCAGTTGGGGGAGATTCTCTTCGCCGCCGATCAGTTGGGGCTGAAGGGCAGCAAGCGCACCAAGACCGGTTTTTCCACCGATGCCACGGTATTGAACCGGCTGGCGGAGCAGGGTCATCCCATTGCCGAGCAGGTGTTGGACTATCGCAGCCTGACCAAGTTGCAGAACACCTATACCGATGCGCTGCAAACCCTGATCCATCCCGAAAGCGGGCGACTGCACACCAGCTTCAATCAGGCGGTGACCCTGACGGGGCGTCTCTCCTCCTCGGAACCCAATCTGCAGAATATTCCCATCCGTTCGGAAGATGGTCGTCGCATTCGCGAGGCTTTTGTGGCGCCGCCCGGCTGGAAGCTGCTTTGCGCCGACTACAACCAGATCGAATTGCGTCTTCTGGCCCATTTGGGGGGGATTCCCCGGTTGCTGGAGGCCTTTCGTCTGGGGCAGGACATCCATTCGGCCACGGCGGCGGATCTCTTCGGTGTGACGGTGGAGCGGGTGACTTCCGATCAACGCCGGGCCGCCAAGACCATCAACTTCGGTCTGGTCTACGGCATGAGCGTTTTCGGTTTGGCCAAGCGGCTGGAAGTGGATGTTTTCGAAGCCCGGGAGTTCATGAATCGCTATTTTGCCCGCTATCAGGGGGTTCGGGAGTTCATGGATTCCACCAAGGATCTGGCTCGCAGTCAGGGTTATGTGGAAACCATCATGGGGCGGCGCTGTTTCATTCGGGATCTGGATGCTTCCAATCGCAATCTGCGGGAGGTGGCGGAGCGCACGGCCATCAATGCGCCGTTGCAGGGTTCGGCTTCCGATCTGATCAAGCTGGCCATGATCCGGCTGCATCGGCGCTTGCGGCAGGAGGGTTTGGCCAGTCGCATGGTGTTGCAGGTCCATGACGAGTTGGTGCTGGAGGTGCCGGAGGCGGAACTGGAGGTGGTGCAGCCGCTGGTGCGGGAGGCCATGGAGGGGGTGTGGTCCCTGACGGTTCCGTTGAAGGTTGATTTGGGCATCGGCGACCACTGGGCCGAGGCGCACTGATTTTGCCTTTCAATATTTTATCTTTTAAGTATCAAAAAAAGGAAATGTTCTATCCTTTGACGTTGTCTGTTTTTGCATCTGTTCGGATATACGGGGGTTCGGGGGGGGATTATCCCCCCCGACGGGTCCAGGGCAGCGCCCTGGGACTTTTCCTTTCGCCGTTGACACGATCATGCTGCACCGTGCAAGGGTCTGAATAGTTACTTCTATAAGAAACGAGTCAAAGGACTGAACATTTTCTTTTTTTGATATTTAAAAGATAAAATATTAAAAGGAAATCTTGGTCCGGGCTTCTCCAAACAAAATCCCGAAAAGGTAGTGATGCCATGCCGGTATTCCGACTTTCCCCGGAGCCGCTCTTTCCGCCGGTGGAGTTGGCGGAAGAGAACGGCCTTTTGGCGGTGGGCGGGGATTTGTCGGTAAAGCGATTGCTGTCGGCCTATTCCCAAGGCATCTTTCCCTGGTATTCTGAGGGACAACCGATCCTGTGGTGGTCTCCGGACCCGCGCATGGTTCTCGTTCCCGCTGCGTTGCACCGACCCCGCAGTCTGGAGAAGTTTCTGCGCCGTTCCCCCTTTCGCATCACCTTCGATCAGGCTTTTGACGAGGTGATTCACGCCTGCGCTACGGTGCGGCAGCAGGGGGAGGGCACCTGGATCACGGCGGAGATGGCCCAGGCCTATATCCGCCTGCACCGGCAGGGTTTTGCCCACTCGGTGGAGGCCTGGCTGCCCGGCGACCCGCCGCAACTGGCCGGTGGGCTCTACGGGGTGGCTTTGGGAGGGGTATTCTTCGGCGAGTCGATGTTCCATCGGGTCTCCGAAGCCTCCAAAGCAGCCTTCGTCACCTTGGCCGACCATTTGCAGACCCTCGGCTACCGCCTCATCGACTGCCAGATGAACACCGACCACCTGGCCCGCTTCGGCGCCAGGGAGATTCCCCGTCCCGATTTTCTGCGGCAACTCCGGGAGGCTCTGGCCCTGCCGGCCCCCGATTGGTCAGCCGCCACCTGATCCCCATTTTGGCGAGATAATTGCTTCACTACTTCTGCCAGGATCGTCTCTTTGGCTTCCTGTGGGGGAAGAGACGCTCCGTCATGGCCGATTTTCGGCCATCAGGGGACTTTCAGAAGGAACGGTGAAGAACATGCGCTGGAATGCGACCGCCCATTTTCCGCCCTCCGGGGCCACGCAGTCTGCCATTGGGGCCGGAGCCCTGGCCCGGTGGATGGGTATCGGACTTTGCGGCCTGGGTTTGGTGTTGACGGGATGTGCCCAATCCAACATACAGCCGTCAAAGCAACACTTTCTCAATCCGACACTGCCGCCGCCGGTAGCCAAGATGCCCGCCGTGCCCCGGGAGCAGCAGAACATCTCCCTGCCGCCGGTCGATGGCGCCAGCGGGGCGGAAAACGGTAACGAGGTCTACACCATTACCGTCACCAACCACCCGGTGAAGGATCTGCTCTTCACCCTGGCCCGGGATGCCAACATGAATATCGATGTCTATCCCGGCATCGACGGTTTGGTGACTCTCAACGTGGTGGATCAGACACTGCCCCAGATTCTGGATCGCATCGCGCGGCAGATCAATCTGCGTTACGAAATCAGCGACCATGTCATCACCGTGGCTCCCGATGTGGCCTTCCTGAAGATCTATCAGGTGGATTACGTCAACGTGGCCCGCACCTCGACCAGCTCCAACAAGGTGTCCACACAGCTTTCCACCGCCAAGCCCTTCGATGCCAAGAATCCGGAGAATACCGGTTTTGGCGATTCGAATCAGTCGGAAACCACCTTGACCTCCAAGAGTGAAAACCAGTTCTGGGCCTCCATGTTGGCCAACGTGAACGCCATTCTGAACGCCGACGAGCGCAACGGGCAGAATGCGGTGGTTGCCACCGGTGGAAGTCTGCCCGCCCTGCCGGGAGTGGGCGCGGCCATTCCCGGATTGCCTCCCCAAGCGGGGGTCGTGGGGGGAGGGAACAATGCGGCAGGGGGTAACTCGCCGAACCGTATCGGCGTGGTCTCGGTCAACCAGGAAGCCGGCCTCATCACCATCTACGCCACCGCCCGGCAACACGAACGCATTCAGGCCTTGCTCGATTCCACCATGGGCAACGTGCATCGTCAGGTGCTGATCGAATCGACGGTGGTGGAGGTCTCCCTCAACGACCAGTTCCAGGAGGGCGTGGACTGGGCCAGCATCAGCAAGGCGGGCAATCAACGGTTGACCGGCAATCTGGTCTCCAACTCCCTGGGACTCTTTTCCGGAGAGGGGGTGCCCAGCAGCATTGCCAATCTGCCCTTCTTCTCCCTGCCCCTGACCACCGGAACCAGTCAAGGGAACGTCACGGCCACCATTCGGGCTTTGTCCCGCTTCGGCGATGCCAAGGTTCTGTCCAGCCCGAAGATCATGGCGCTGAACAACCAGACCTCCATCCTGAAGGTG
The DNA here is from genome assembly GCA_015231925.1 of Magnetococcales bacterium. Taxonomy (NCBI): domain Bacteria; kingdom Pseudomonadati; phylum Pseudomonadota; class Magnetococcia; order Magnetococcales; species Magnetococcales bacterium. Next base: position 5,491 of record JADGAQ010000044.1, on the reverse strand, counting down.
GTCAACAACCGGGTCTTCTTCACCGTCAAAGCCACGGCGGGGGCCACTTCCAACTCCCAGGGCGGTACGGACACCACCGCTTTGATCAACACCGAGGTGCATACGGTTCCCGTGGGTCTGGTCATGAGCGTGACCCCCCAGATCAGCTCGGAAGACGTGGTCACCCTCAACGTGCGGCCCACCATCTCCAACATCAGCCGGTGGGTTTCCGACCCGAACCCCCACCTGATCCGGCAAACCGGAACCACCACCTTCGAAAAGCTGGAGAACCTCATTCCGGAAATCCAGGTGAAGGAGATGGAGTCGGTGTTGCGGGTCAACAGCGGCCAGGTGGCGGTCATGGGTGGATTGATGCAGGACAAGTTCAACAACAACAACTCGTCCGTGCCGCTGGTTTCGCAAATTCCCCTGCTGGGCAAGATGTTTCAGTATCGGGATGATACGGTCACCAAGACGGAGCTGGTCATCTTCATCCGCCCGGTGGTCATTGCCGACGGACGGCCCAAGACGCCGACCACCTTCATGGCCACCCGCAGCAACAGCAGCAGCAACGGCGTCATCGTGGGCGGCGGCAATTCGACGGCGGATCCGGGCGCGGCTCCGGCAGCCTCCCTGCCTCCGATGGAGGAGTACCGTCCCTACCAACCGCCCGCCATGAGTTCGAGCGCGGCCCCGATGGGTGGGAGCATCGTCAACCCCGGTCCCGCAGGTGGCGCCCTGATGGTGAATCCGCCTCCCACGGGTGCGGCGGCAGCGGCTCCGGGTGGTACCTCGGCGATTCTCGACTTCACCTCGGCTCAGCAGAACGATATGCGACAGCCGATGCTGATCACCCCCACGACGGCCCCGCTGTCTGCGGAACCTTCCATCGTGCAACAGCCTCAGGAGGCCGCTCCCGGACCGGGCGCCGCACTGGACGGGGGAATGCCCACCTTCACTCAGTAGTCGCTTCGTGGCCATCGCGGCCCGATCGCGACCTGTCGAGGAGATCCTGTCAGCGCGTCTCCCAGGATCTTCCGTGCTGTCGGCTGATTTATCGGTCAGACGCCAGCGTCCCGGGGGAGCATTGCTCCCCCGGATTCCATTTTGATCCCCCATCCGGGTGATATGGTCTCCATCACTAAAGAATGAGAGACAAAAAGCCTCACTTGCCACTATAATCCTTGCGAGCCTCTTTTCCCACTTCCTGGCTTTCGAGGATTCCCTTCATGCAAGGCCTACTTGCCAAGAAATGGTTGATTGCCCTGATCGTCGTTCTGCTGGCCGGCGGCGGATTTCTGCTGACCCGGAAAGAGCCGGTTTCCCCGACTCCCCCGGCGGCACCCCTTTCCGCTCCCGCCAAACCGGCAGCCCAACCTGCGACGGCGGCCGAACAGCCCGGCGCACCGGCCAGGGAGAGTTCCGCTCCCGCACCGGCCGTTCAGGAGGCGTCGCCCGCCGGGAAGGTTACTCCCGCCGCGCTTTCGGCCAGCACCTCCACTCCGGCGGGGGAGGTGACCAAAATCAGGGGATTGGCTTTTTCTCAGGGAACTGAAAATCGGCGGGTTCTGGGGGTGGGCGACAAGGTTTTTCCCGGAGAGCGCATCACCACCGGCCAAAAGGCCCGGCTGGTGTTGAAAATGGTGGACCAGGCCATCATCGCCCTGGGTGAGGATACCGAGTTCAAGATCAAGGAATACCACTTTTCTGCGGAAAAGGAGAGTGGCAAGGGTCTGCTGGAAGTGACCCGCGGTTTCTTCAAGGCCACCTCCGGCGGACTGGCCAAGGTGAAGGAGCAGCCTTTCCATGTCGCCACCCCCGTGGCCACCATGGGTGTCCGGGGTTCCACCATGTGGGGTGAGGTGGTTCCTTCCCAGGGGGATGAGAGTACCCCTCCCACCCTGAATGCCATGGCTTTGAACCCCATCATCACCGTGAGCAACGGCTCCGGCGAAGTCATGATGGACAAACCCTTTCAAACCACGACCGCCAATTCCCCCACCAATTCCCCGGAAGCCCCGCGTAACGCCACCTCCACGGAGGTGAACCGGGCCGAAATCTCGGTGGCGGTGCCGCGCAAGATGTCCGAGCAGGCCGTGAAACAGATGGCTTCCAGCGCAGCCAAGTCCCTTCTGGACAGCGGTCTGGCCAAAACCCAGCAGGAAGCCGAGGCCATCGTTGCCAAAACCTTGGACAAACTGGTGGAACGCACGGAATGGGAAACCACCGAAAAATCGGTGAAGGATGCGGTGGAAAAACAAGTTCAGGCTCAAAAGATTCAGGATCAGGTGGACAAGATCGAAGGCAATTTTGCCCTGAACCCGGAAGTCATGCAAAAGGTTTCGGAACTGGAGGGACAGTTCCGCGACAAAAAGGCCGGTCTCGAAGCGAAATTCAGCCAGGAGCTGCAAAAGAATCTGGGAGACGCCAATCAGGTCGCAGCCACCCAGGAGACCTCCAAGGTCTTGCAGGAGAAACTCACCGCCCTGGAAGCCGCCGGTGTGCAGAGCCTCAAGGAAGAGATCAAAAGCTCCGATCTGCTGAACAAAGCCGTCTCCCTTGCGGAATCACAGCTCAATTTGACCCCTCAGGAGGTCAAAGCCAAGCTGTCGGCGGAGGTTCCTTCGGCTACCGAAGCAGAATTGAATAGGGCGGCGGAGATCCTGGGAAGTGTCCTTTCGGAAATGAATGGCGCAACGGAAGCCACCCGAAAGGAACTCAGCGCCTTGTTGCCGGCGGACAAGGTTGAAACCGCCATCGATCTGATTTCCCAGCAGAACGAAGAACGGGCGGTGCTGAAAGCCGAAATGGAGCAAATCATCCAGTCCAATATGGGCACCCCCGATCAAGCCCGGAGTGTGACGGATTATCTGATGCTCAAGGACCAGATGACCGCTCTGATCAACTACGCTTCCGTGGACGCCTTGCTGACCCGGCCCATTTTGGTTAACGATCCGATTTTTTCCCAAACCATGCAGAATGTGGTCGATTCCGCTGTGAATCAGGTGCAGAGCGCCATTCAGGAGGGTTCGACCAAATCGGTGTCGGAACTGTTCGGCGGAGTGGTCAAAAACATGGCCGAGAGCTACCAGCCCGCAGTGCTGGCGGCCCCTCCCCCGGCGGCGGAGGCCCCTCCCTCTCAGCCCGCCATTTCGCAACCCACCGCGCCGCCGGCTTCCGTTCCGACCGCTCCTTCCTCGGTTTCCTCGCCAGCGACACCCATACCGGGTATTTCGTCTCCGTCCTCTCCATCCACGACTCCCAAGTCATCCGGTTCCTCGGGTGGCAGCGCGATCAAGCCGGGACAGACCAGCGCCACCTCGTCGGCAACCAATCGGGCTCCGGTAGTGGCCGGCGCCATCGCCAACCAATCCTGGAGCGGCAGCGGCAACAAGACCTTCCAGGTTCCCGTCAACACCTTCAGCGACCCGGACGGCGACACCTTGACCTATGCCGCCACCTTGGGGGATGGTTCGCCCTTGCCCGCATGGCTCTCCTTCATCCCGGCCACCCGCACCTTTTCCGGAAATCCCTCCGCCAGTGTCGGCAACGTCACCCTCAAGGTGAGTGTGGATGATGGCAAAGGCGGAACCGTTTCCAACTCCTTCACCCTGTCGGTCTCTGCCGCCAACGACGTGCCGACGGTGGCCAATCCTCTCACCAATCAAAACTGGAGCGGTAGCGGAACGGCGAGTTTCCAGGTTCCCGCCAATACCTTCAACGACGCGGACGGGGATGCTCTGACCTATACGGCGGCTCAGGGGAGTGGGGCGGCCTTGCCAGCCTGGATCGCGTTCGCACCAGCCACCCGGACCTTTACCGGCAGTCTCTCCACAGCTCCTTTTGATGGAGGAACTCTGACCCTGGCCGTGACGGCCAACGATGGTCATGGGGGCACGGCGAGTGGGAGTTTCGCCCTGACCTATGTTTCCGCCAATCAGGCACCCTCGAATCTGGAACTCTCCAACAACTGGGTTGGTATCGACAGTGAACAGGGGGCGGTGGTGGGTTCCTTGAGCAGCATCGACCCCGACAACAGCGGCCCCTATCTCTACGATCTCGTGGCCCCTTTCGGCAGTGCCCAGGGGCGGTTCGCCATCGGTGGGGCTTCCGGAAGTCAGTTGGTTGTCGCCGACCCGGCGGCGTTGGCCCAATTCGACGGAACCTCCAACACCCATCAGGTGACCGTTCGGGTAACCGATTTAAATGGCAATGGCCGCAGCTTCAGCAAAGATTTTCGCATCAGCGTGGTGCGCTTTTCCGGTACCGACCAACTGCCCGGCAATGTGCCTTCGTCGTCGTCGATTCGCTCCAATGCCCATCAGGTCATCTCCACCTTGCGGGACAAGCTGAAAAAAGGACAGGTTGCCGAACTGAATACGGCGGACATCACCACGCTGTTGCTGCTCAAGGCGGATCAGCAGATGTCCCCGGGCGGTGGGTTCAGCCATTCTCTGGCGGATATTCTCCAGCGTTTCCAGGTGGATCTCCAGCCAACGGTCATTACCCTGACGGGGAAGGTGGGGCTTCTGGATGCCATATATTCCCGTCTGCCGACTTCGTTGCAGGGGGGAGACTCCGCTTCCGGGACCACCTTCGATGCCATGTTGGGGGGGCTTACCGGGTTCAATAGCGATTATGCGGCCAGTGTGCGATTGCGAGTGACTCCGGTGATATCGGGAACCAGTCTGGGGTTCGACCCGGCCCGTTCCTATCTGGATGTGTTGCATGAGGCCTCCTATCTTCCCAACTACACCTTTACCCTGGAAGATTTGATGAATCGGTACAATCAGATCCGGGGGACGTTCGACGGCTCAGGGCTCCGATTCTTCACTGGGTCGAGTAACCGCAATCCCAGTCAAGCGGTGGTCACTTTAGTGCCAATCGCGCACTTTTTGGGGGAGAGCTTGCCGATTTCGTCGATCAATCTGCATGCGGGGGGGGTGACGGTGACGCCGGGGGCTGGGGCGAATGCGACGGTGCAGTAATACGGGGGTCCGGGGGGAATTATCCCCCCCGGCGGGGTTCGGGGCAGCGCCCAGAGGTTTTGACGTTGACGTAGCGGGTCGAAGCCCTGAAGAAAAGCGCACCAACTCGATCAATTTGCACAATCTTAGGGCGTGTTGACATTTGCCAGATTTTGGTTCCTGGCAAGGCGCAAGACGGTGAGGAAGCGGAGTGTAGCTCGCCTACATGAGCATTCCGAACCGGATTGCAACGCGGCCAGGGGCCGAAAGATGGTGAATGTCAACACGCCCTAGGAAACGCTTCGACCCCCTCCGGTGGGTCGAGGAAAGCATAGGCTCCGGAGCGGTTCCGGGTTGGGCATCTTTCCTGTTGGCCTCGACCCGCTAAAGGCCAGGTCAACACCTCGGGGCGCTGCCCCGAATCCCGTCGGGGGGGATAATCCCCCCACGAACCCCCGTATGACTGAATAGATATTCCGCTCCCCGCAGGGTTATTCCGTTTCTGTTTCATTTTTGCATTATTGCAGGGGTCTGGGGACCATCAT
>JADGAQ010000043.1 GCA_015231925.1 Magnetococcales bacterium | reverse complement strand
GGGAATAAAAGAACAAAAATAAGTCAAGGACAACACATTGGGGACTCCGTCCCCACAATCCGGCAGGATTGCCGGATTGGACGCCGCGTAGCGGCGCCTGAAGGGCGAGGGCCATGGATGGCCCGAGTCAAACCCCTGCTGGGGACCATGATGGTCCCCAGACCCCTGCAATAATGCAAAAATGAAACAGAAACGGAATTATGTCCCAACAGCGCCCGACGATGGGCAACCCCATTCCGGACATCACCCCCACCGATGCGAACCCGTAACGGGTATTGCTAATCGAGAGACACCTTACCGATTTCCCTTGTGCTATAATACAACATTCAATTGACCGCATTTCTACTCTCCAGGCTACTCAATCCTTGATTAATAGAAATCCTGAAAGAGTCATGCTGGTGGTTCCATCAAGGCACGATGGCAAGGTCAACGGGAACCAACATCCGGAGCGCTCCCGCATCATCCGCAAGCCTCGACAAACAAAAAGGTCAGGTCTTCATCGACCTGACCTCGAATGGTCCGAAGCGGCGGTATTGCAGTCAGCCTCAAGCGGCGTTGGCCAGGATGCCCCGCTGGTCCAGGGCGGTAATACAAACGTCCAGCATCTCCTCCACACTGGCTCTTTCCGCATCCAACACCAGATCGTAGTCGATGTCATCCATGGAGCCCTCTTCGAACAGGGCGTGCAGCAATTGGAGGCGCTCCTCTTCCAACCGGCGGGAGACGGCCAGGGCTTCCAATCGGTCGATGCCGTGGAGGGTGGCGAGCCGTTGGGCGCAAAAGTCCTCTCCGGCTCGGACCTGAATGCGAAACAGCGATTCACCCGGCAGGATCATGTGCGGGCATACCCCCGCGATGACGCCGCCATGGTTGGCCACGTTGCGGATTGTCGCGGAAAGATGGGCCAGATGCTCACTTTGAGACATGCCGATCTTCTCATGCAGATGGCTCAGCCAGTAATCGAAAAAGCTGCCAACCGACTCCCTGAGATGTTGCCAGGCACTGTCGTGAAGCTCCCTGTCACGAGCCAGGGTTTCCAGTTTGTGGGGATCATAAAAGGGCACTTTGAGGTGGCGTGCCAGTTGGTGGGCCAAATCCTCCATGCCCGAGCCGAAAGGTCCGGCTACCATGACCACCGGGGCCAAGGCACGGAAACCACTGGGACGAGGCTCCATCTGGGTATTTTGTGTCTCTTGTGTACTCATGGTTGCGCCTCCTGATCAGGAAGTTTGCCATCCAGTCCGTTGCGAACCCGTTTTTGAGAAAGAGATAAAAAATCCTGGCTGGTGTAAGTGATACGACCAAGTGCGATAGAAATAGTTCGTCCTGCCAAAAAATTTGTTTGTTCGAGGTTGCCACGCTGTTCCCGGTTATCCGGCGAAGGGTTCATTGGTGGCAAACGCCGTATCGGCTTGCCCGGAACTGGAGGAGTCTATAAGCTGAAGCTGATCCGCCCCCAAATGGAAAAGGGGGGTCTCACCTCTTTTGTGGATATTCCACTTCTGAACGACACATCCCGGAACGGGCGCGGTTAAAGCAGGTCGATACCCCGAAGGGGAGTGACCCCGCTGCCCTGATCGACCATCGATCAAGCCTGTCATTGGAGGAAGGTCCGTGAAAACGGGAAGGAAAGCTGCTCTCTTCTCAATGCTGCTCATTCCCCTGTTCGGGGTTTTGCCTGACGGACCGGAGGGGATTCCATGGGACGTTTGCCGCCCGGCGCTGGCTTCGGAGGAGGAGAGTGTCCGGGATATGGGCCTGCAGAATCTGTACAAGCGCCGCAATAACGTGCGGGCTTTGCTGCAAACCTACGAGCGGTTGATTCAGGGTCAGGGGCTCTCTTCCAGTCAGGATCCGGTGGTCATTCATCTTCACCAGGGATTGGAGAAGGTGGAGAAGCTCTTTGCCCGCTCGGCTCGTGACGAGTTGAGCGGCTTGTTGGCAGAGTTGCACCAGATGGTGAAACAGGCCTTGCGTGATTTACGCTACGACTCGGCGGCGGGGGAACATCGGCAAAAGGTTCAGGAGAGCCGGACACGTCACTGGAAAGGCAACGTCAGCGAAAAATTGACTTCCGCCGAGGCGTTGCTGGCCGCCTATGGTCGGGCCGATGCGGAAAATCAACAGGATGGCAATCCGGTGGAGTCCGTCGCACGGATCAGGGCCCGGATTGACGTGGCGCGCGGTTTGCTTGCGGAGAACAAGAATCGGGAAGCCCGGGAAGAGGCCACCCTGGCCTATTTCGAAGCCCGCAGCTTGATGCGGGGGCGTTCGTCCGGGGACGAAACGGCTCCCCGGCGCAACATGTCGCGGCCTGTGCGGGTAACCCCGGCGCAACAGGAAGAGTTCATGCGTCGCCTGGCCAGCGTCCGGTCGTTGCTGGCGGCCCACAACCGCATCAGCCTGGAACGCGGCATGAGCGAACAGGCGATGACCATCGTCGCCGGTGTCGAGGCTCTGGTCGAGCGGGCCCAAGGATTGCAAGTGCAGGGGGAGATTCAGGAAGCCAAATCCCGAATGACCATGGCCATGGACAAGCTGCATCAATCGCTGGCCAATATGCGGGAGGGCATCGAGTATCGTCCGATGCCGCCCGGCGAGTTTCCCAAGGCCAAATGGCAACGGGAGTTCGATAAACGGGTGGCCAGCATCCAGACCCTGATCGAACGTCTGGAACGGCTTCATCTGGAAAAGAGGACCAAGGCTGCCGAAGAGCTTCTGGAGAAGGTGCGTCGCAACGTGGAGGAGGGGCGACTCCTGCTCGACAAGGAGCAGTTGGACGAGGCCATGGCACAGTTGCATCAGGGCTATATGGCCATCAAACTCGGACTGGAGCAGGTGCGACGGGAGGATGGTCCCCATGGTTCCCCCAACTTTGCTTCACGGGAAGAGATGTTTCATTACCAGAGCGATCATAACGAGACCATTCGCCTGTTGATGCCCCTGTTGCAGCAATGGAAAGAGAAAGAACCGATGGAAAATCTCGCCTCCCGCATCGAGGAGGCCCGAAAATGGAGACAGCTGGCGGAGGAAAAGGCCGAAAGGGGCGACTTCGACGGGGGACTCGTATTGTTGGAACAATCCTCCGAAGCCTATTTGCAGACTATCCGGGAGGCGGGGGTCGCCACGTCCCTTTGACCGGGAAGCGAGGGTTCGACAGACCTTGGGGAAGGAGATGACCTTGAAAAGCATCGAGCAGAAAAAATCTCTGGTGACATTGCAGGCCTCTCAGGCCTATCAATCCCGACAAGGGGTCAAGACTCCGGGTCGCACCCAGGGGATGCCTTTGGAAGGACCAACCGCGTCTGAAGCCGTCAAGGTCAGCTTTTCCAAAGCGGCGACTCGAATGGTCAACAGTGCGGTGCAGGTGGAGCAAAGCGCCAGCCGGGAGAGCCGTTCCGGACGCACCCAGGTCGAAGCACGTGCCGTAGCGGCCGCCAGTCATCCCTCCGGAGCGCATCGGGTGGCCATCGACACGTTTGCCTGACGGACTCCGTCGGCTGTGGCACTGAGTCAGAATGGGACTTCATCAGGAGAGGCAGAATGTTTTCCAGGCTTTACGATATCTTTCCCCGACTTGACCGCCTTCGTGTGGCGTTGAACCTCTCTGCCGGAGCGACGAAATTCGTCGATTCGCGTTTCGGGGTCTTCTCCCTCGATGAGATGGGCATGATGGCCTACGAGCTGTATTGCAGCAATCTGCATATCGACGGCATACGGTCCGCCAACGAGATGGAACGGCGGGTTGTTGACCAGATTCACGGAGCCTATCTGGCGGCATTGCAGGAGGTTCGGGGGGAAGGGGGCAAGGTGGGGGAGGGAACCCTGGCGCGGGGTCAGTGGGAACCGAGTGTGACCGGGTATCAGGAAGGCTATTTGCGGGAAAACAGCACTCCCGAGGCGTTGTACAGCAATTTCCAGGTATTGGGCGCCCGTTCCTATAAAAACTACTCGCTCCTGCCGCGCAAGCCCTTTCAGCCGGCCCAGTATACCTATTTTGTGGCGTTGGCCTGCAATTACGTCGATATGATGCAGACCCGGCCCTACACCAAGGATGTCCGCTATTCCGGTTACAACCGGTATTGCTATCGCCATTTCTATTACAAAGGCATCCCCATCAATGCTCCCCATGGGCTTTATGCCTGGGAATGTTGCGGAGCGTTGCAGAAAAATGGCTTGCTGCAGGCTCCCGGTGTGGTTTGCGAATTGGGTGCGGGCGATGGTGGCGTGGCGCGGGAGATCATTCGCAACTTTGGCGCGAAATATGTGGTGTTCGACCTCCCGGAAGTGTTGCAGAGGAGCCACTATTTCCTCTCGACCTATTATCCGGAAAAGCGTGTGGCTTCGTTGCGGGAGTTTCAGGCCTGTGATTACAATCTCCAGGCATTGTTGAATGATTATGATCTGGTCTTTTTGCCGGCGTGGCATATGCACAATCTGCCGGACACCTTCCAATGCGACTTGTGGGTCAATACCCATTCGCTGGGGGAGATGCCGCTGGAGGTTTCCAAACGGTATTGTCAGACCATGGATCGAACGGGACGGGCGGCTCTGTTGATCAATCGTTACAAGAATTGCGATGCTCCGGGATTTCATTTTGTCGGAGCAAACCAATACATGGATGTTTTCCGGCGCATGAAGATCCGGGAAGTCGATGTTCCGGCAACCTCGAACGATCTCAGCCGGGAACCCACCTATGCCCGTTATATATTGATGTTGTGATACTTAAGGGAAACGGGGGCGAGGTGCGTCGCCCCCTTTGCCTTTGAATTTTTTGATATTTAAAGGCACTAAATGAAAAGTCAAAGGATAGAACATTTCCTTTTTTTGATACTTAAAAGATCAAATATTGAAAGTCAAAATATAAAATCAGGAAGCCCGTTTGATCAGCGACCGTGAGGTCAGCACCCGGAACATGGCCCGGAAAATCCGCAGATTGGCCTCTACCCGGTTTCCCATACGCGGGGTGTCGCTGCGCAGACGACCATGCACATCCACCTGCTGAAACAGGTGTCCCCGGCGAATGCTGTTCAAAGCCAGTTCGGTGCCGATGGAGACCACATGGTCGAAGCCGCCGTTTTCGTGATACAAGCTGATGTGATAGCCTTTCATGCCACACAAGATATCATCCACACCGAAGCGCAGATAGAAATAGAGCCCCATGATCCTTTCGGAAATGCGTCGCTTGCGGGGCCGTCGTCCCAGGACCAGCGGTACGCCCTGGTCGAGCAGTAAATAAGAAAAATTATTCAAGATATCCGGAGTATGCTCTCCGTCCGCATCCATGGTGATCACCGCGCGGCAGCCCAGGCTGGCAGCCTTGGCGAAACCCGCTTCCAGGGCTTTGTCGTATCCCTTCAGACTTTCGGTGTGAACCACCACGGCGCCGGCGGCGGCGGCGCGGTCCGGGGTTCCGTCGATGGAGCCGTCGTTGACCACGATCACGGTGCCGAAATGTTTCGCACGGGTGACGACCCAGTCGATCATCAGGGCTTCGTTGCGGGCCGGAATGACAATGGCTAAATCAGATCTTGCCACGTAAGGTGTACTCCTTGCTGAACATTCCGGGCCAGGGTGCGTCCCACCACTTCCGTCAGGCGATACGGGGGCAGACCATCCGGCGGGCAGGGTCTCAAGGCCTCCAGATGCTCTTCGGTCAGGCATTGCCCCGCGACGAGATCGCTCCGGAAGCGCAATGCCCGCCTTTGAATGACGACGGTGTCCTTTTCATTCTCTTCAATGCTTTTATGGCCGCTTCCCAAAGCCATCTCCAACTCCCGGGAGCGTAACACCATCTCCTTCCAGGTGGTTGGATTCATGGCGAAGTGGTGGTCCGGGCCGATGCGGGCATTATCGTCGGTGAAGTGTTTTTCGATGACCCGGGCTCCGAGAGCGATGGCACCGAGTACCGTGGCATGGCCGTGGGTGTGATCGGAGAGACCCAGAATCATGCCCGGCCAGCGAATGGCGAAGCTGCGCAGCACGTTCAAATTGACATGGGCGAAGATGCTGGTGTGGGCCGTGTAATTGGTATTGCACTGCATGAGAACAATCTGGCGATTGTGTTGCAGGATGGTCTCCACCGCTCGCTCGATCTCATCCATGGTGGAGGCGCCGCACGCCAGCAGCACGGGTTTGCCTTTTTTGGCGATGCGTTCCACGGCTTGCAGCCAGGTGATATCCCCGGAACCGATCTTGATGGCGGGCACCAGGTCGGCAAAGGTATCGATGGCTTCGAAATCGTAGGGGCTGGTCATGAAATCGATGCCGACCTTGGCGCACTCCTCGATCAGGACGTCCGTCCATTCACGACGGCAATGGTACTGGTCGTAGATTTCGAAGACCGATTTCTTCCAGGAGGCCTGGTGGCTTTTCTGGGAACCGAGGGTGTTGAAGCCCACGTCGGAGACGATATCCTTGGCGAGGAAGTGCTGGAATTTGGCTGCATCGGCCCCGGCTTCCTTGGCCAGCCGGATGAGTTGCCGGGCCCGATCGAGGTCGCCGTCATGGTTGGCGGCGATATCGGCGATGAAATAGGTGGGTGCGGTCAGGGAGAGGGTCCGTGAGCCGATGGGGAACTGGGAATCATAGCGCATGAGGTCTCTCCGCGATCAGGGCGTCGACCACTTCGTCGAGGGTGGGCAGGGCGTAACCCAACACCGACTCGGCCAAGGCCACGTTCAATCCGCAACTTTCCGCCCGAGGGGTGGACAGAAGCCGCACGCTTCCGGGGGTATGGTTCACACGGGGTATACCCATGCGGCGGGCCAGGGCCAGAATGAACTCCTGTTTGGAAGAGACCTGTCGGCTCGCCAGATGGATCATCCCGGTTGCCTTCCGCTGCCAGAGATCCAGGATTCCCCGGGCCAGAGCCGAAGCGTGCAAGGTGGAGGTATAATAATCGTGAAACAGATTCAAGGGAATGCCCGCTTCAAGGCTTTGTACGGCCCATTCGATAAAAGTGGGTTTTCCGGCCCAACCGCGCCATCCGGTGACGTTGGTACGGACCACCAGGGCGCCGGGAGCGGTCAGGGCCAGGGCTTCGCCGGCAAATTTGCTGCGGGCGTATTCATTGACCAGGCTGACGCTTGCCTGTTCATCGTGGGGGGTGGCTCCCTGGCCCACGAAATAATGGTCGGTGGAGACTTGAATCAATTGGCGTCCCTGTTCCTGGCAGGTTCTGGCCACGAGCGCCACGGCACGGGCGTTGATGGCGTAGGCCATGCACGGGTCGCGTTCGCAGGCTTCCAGATCAGTACTGGCTGCCGCGTTGATGACCACTTCGGCGGACGAATGGTGCAAAACGGCTTGCAAATCCGCGTCACGGGTCATATCCAATGCAAGATCGGCGCCTTTTCGGGCCGCGCCCGCCATGGACAGACCGCGGGCGCGACCTTCCGCCAGCAGGGCCTGGCCCAGGGTTCCGCTGGCGCCGAGAATCAAGAGGGTGGACATGGTTTGTCGTCCCGGATGTGGAGGTGTTTTGATAATCCAGGGAGGATGAAGTACCCCAGGCCCCTGGCAAAATCCCGATAAGTCCTTTGACTTTTATTATGTTATCTTCTAAGTATCAAAAAAAGGAAATGTTCTGTCCTTTGACTTTTTCTTGTAACTATTCAGATATATGGGGGTCGGGGGGATTGTCCACCCTGACGGATTCAGGGCAGCGCCCTGGGACTTTTCCTTTCGCCGTTGACCTGATCATGCTGCACCGCGCAGGGGTCTGAATGGTTACTTTTTCTTTATATTTTATATTTATATTCTAAAAAACAACAAGTCAAAGGACAGAACATTTCCTTTTTTTGATACTTAGAAGATTGAGAGGCAACAGAAAAAAGCCGCGGAGGAGATCTCCCCCGCGGCTTGAAACATCCGGACCGGACTGAACCTTACTGAACCGGCTTCAGGGTTACGCGACGGTTTTTGGCGCGACCTTGGGCCGTGCGGTTTTCCGCCACGGGCTGGCTCTCGCCGAATCCGGAGGTGCTCAACCGATTGGCGGCGATGCCTTTGCCGACAAGATAGTTGCGCACGGCTTCGGAACGCTTCTTGGAGAGGACCATGTTGTATGGATCCGTTCCCCGATCGTCGGTATGGCCCTGAATCTCCACCTTGAGGGCGGCATTGCCCTTCAGCACGTTGGCCGCCGCATCCAGTTGTCCATGGGAACGGGCATCCACCTTGGCGCTATCGGTGTCGAAGTGGAGGTCTTCCAGCACCCAGCACCCGGTTTCGTTGACCTTGGCGCCCTTCGGGGTACCCGGGCACTTGTCCTTGGAATCCAGGACGCCGTCACCGTCGCTGTCGCCATCCTTGCGGGGCTGTTCTTTGGGGCAGCCCTTGGCATCCACCGCCACACCGGCGGGGGTACCGGGGCATTGATCACGATCATCGGTCACGCCGTCGCCATCGCTGTCGAGCGGGCAGCCCTTCTTGTCCACGGCCACGCCACGGGGCGTATCGGGGCACTGATCCAAATTATCGGTCACGCCGTCCCCATCGGAATCCTTGGGGCAGCCATTGGCATCGACCGGGGTTTTGGGGGGTGTTCCGGGGCAACGGTCTTTGTCGTCCAGCACGCCGTCGCCATCCTCGTCGCCGATTTCACCGGTGCCGAAATAGAACTGGGTTCCGGTATGGGACAGGGGGCGTTGACCCATCTGGGGATGCCATTGATTCCATCCTTGATAAAGCCAACCTTCCTTTCCGGCCTCCGCAGTGGAGAGGCTTCCTGCCACGAGGAGAGCGATTGCACTGGAAAGGACAAGTTTTTTCATTGTTCTCATCATTATTTCCTCTGGGACCGAGAGTGTTTTTCCTGAAACGCATCATCAGAGATGTGTTTTTATCGCCACAAATATCAACTTCTCATATTGACATATCGGGGAATATTTTTCAATCTTTTTTCGATCAATCCCCCATTTGGAGGATCTGGATATTGCAATATTTTCCAGATTTGCAAGTTGCGTTGACCTGCCGTCTGTGGTATCCTTCGGCATTGAAAAGTGAGGGAACGGTTGGCAAAATTGGGCAGGTAAAGCCTCTGGAAAGGCTTTTTTCAAGGTTCTTCTTGTTTACCACCTCGAATTATTGGAGGAGAATCATGAAAAAGGGACTGATGATTCTGGCGTTGGCCGCTACTTTGGGCAGCACGGCTCTCCTGACGCCTGTTGCGGGGGAGGCTTGGTGGGGGTCGCCCTATTATGGTGGCTACCCGTATTACGGGGGTTACTACCCCTACGGCGGTTATCCCTACTATGGCGGCTGGGGACCCTATGGCGGCTATCCCTATTACGGGGGCTATCCCTATTACGGCGGAGGTCCGTGGAACAGCGGTTGGATGCCTTGGAACTGGTGGTAAGCCCGGACCGTTTGACGAAAAAGGGGGAGAAATCCCCCTTTTTTTGTGCCTGAAGCAGCGTATCCTTTGACTTTATAATATTTTATTCTTTAAATATCAAAAAAAGAAAATATTCTATCCTTTGACTTGTCTTCTTTTTTCAAGATAAATATTAAAATAATGAAATAAGTAATATTGTTAGCGCGTTTGTTTGTCCAGTTCATCGATGAATCGTTTGGCCCAAGGAGAAGCTGCCGTCACCGCGTTGGGATCAATCCGGGCCAGCAGCTTGAAGCTGTGCGCTCCCTTGCCGTAGGCTGCCTTGGTTTTGCACGATTGGGTGGCGGTGGCCAGAGCGCGATAAACATCCACTTTGGGAATTTGCTCCAAAGGATTCCCAAGGGGTGGAAGGGCATTCAGTGTGAAACCCTGACCAAAGAAGGTGGACAAGGCGTTTCGATCCGCCAGAAACCAAGCCTCCATGCATTGAACCATCAGATGGCAGTGGTCATTGGTAGCGCCTGCCGGTAGATTCCACCCGTCCGCATCTTGCAGATGATGCCAGGGATTGGGTGTCGTTACGGGCACCTCGCTGTCAACCAGCAATAGTGCCGTCTCGCCATTCTCCAATGCTGTACAAAAGCTCTCGTAGGCGTCCTGTCGGGAGCCGCAGGCAACGATTCTTGGCATGCGGCCTTCGAGCCCCGCCTTTTCCAAAAACTCTTTAAAGCCCTTGCGAAGCTCTGCTTTCAAGTCCGCCGTATCGCCTCCTCCTTCCACGAAGACTTTAATGCCTACCATCGGGTTCCTCCGATATCCCCGCGAGTCCACAAGGTTCCCAGGCGATACTTTTCCAGCCAGGGCTTGAGGTCCACCGGGTCAAGACGCTGGATAGTGGTTTCACCCTGCCTTTTTTCACAAACCTGCACGGCTTCCGGACAGTCGGACATGGCGTTGACCAGTCCCTCGGAATGGGTGGTCACGATCAACTGGCAGCGTTCGGAAGCCTCCTTCAACAAATCCGCCAGGGTTGGCAGGATATCCGGATGCAATCCCAACTCGGGTTCTTCGATACAGACCAGCGGTGGCGGTTTGGGGTGACAGAGAATGGCCAAAAGGCAGAGGTAGCGCAATGTTCCGTCGGACAACCGGGTGGCGGGAATGGTACGCCGTCCCTCGATCAAATAGACCTGACCGGTATTCCCTTCCAGATCGAGTCCAAAATCATCGATGCCCTCGTAAAGCGCTTGCATGGCTTGCAAAAGTCGCTCTTTTACCGCGATATCCTTGCGCAGACGATTGAGAACCAAACCCAGGTTGCTGCCGTCCGGAAGGAGATATTCATTCGGCAAATCCATTTTTTGAGGGATTCTTGGGATGGTGTAGCGACCGAAACTCCACTCCCGATACAATCGAATCTTGGGAAGTTCTGTACCCAGATGGCTGACTTCCGGGTAGTGTTCCGGATCCCGGCGTTGAGCCAGAATGGAACGGGTGGGGTCAATCAGTTCCCTTTGTAAAGATCGCTCGTTTCCCTTGATATTAATTACAGGGGCTCCATTTCTAAAATGATAATATAGATAGGGAATAACGTGATTTCTGTCCGGCTTTTCTTTTTCAATCTTTTCATCAATAATTGAAAAGCCGAGACCGGTGGCTGTAAATGATAAAATGTATCTGGTGTAGCTGCTGGTATTTTTAGCGGATACAACGGCATCAATCGAAGCGATTGGAATCCCCGAATCCGCTTTCCACAACCAATCCTGAATGCCCCCGCCATCCCGAATGGGTTTGGCAAACTCGTCGGGGGCACTGCGCAACAGGTCGATCACTTCGAGAAAATTGGATTTTCCTGAACCATTCGGCCCGATGAATACGTTGAGATTCCCAAGTGATATGGTTTTCTCGTTTGGTCCAAAGCTCAACAGGTTCTTGACCTTCAATTCCTTAATCACGCAACCTCCCTCCCTCCTTGCAAGGCGAAAGAACGCCTTACGGCTTGCCGGCCCTGCCCACATAATCGGCCACGATGCCCAACACGAAGCCGGTGGTGAAGAGTTCCGCGCCGGTGACTCCGCTCACCTCTTCCACCATGCGGGTGAAATCGCCGGGTTTTTTGTCCATGCGGCTGGCCATGGCCTTGGCCCAGAGGTTGATCTTTTCCGGGCCGTACTTGCGGCGCATCTCTTCCACCCAGACCTGGGGAAACTCGCCGCGGCGGGTGCGGTGGTACTCCTGGGCCGATTTGGTGATCTCCGCCACCTCTTCCGGATTGAAAGCGAAGAGCGGTTCGCTGAAACCATAAACATCCACGTTGTCGATAGCGCCTTCCACCGTGGAGCCGCACCAGTGGGCCTTCTGTTCGAAGCTGATTCGGGTCATCTGGATCTTGCTCCGATCCACCCCGGTCAGATGGCGTCGTAACAGGGTATCCACCTCCAGAACCGCATGATGCACCTGGTGGTCGAAGGGGCCACGCAACGAGGTGGCGTGATGGGTCGGGGTGTTGGGCGCTTCGGGAGTGGCGGCGGCGTAGTAGAAGTGTTCGATTTCGCCCAAAACACTGCCCCGTTGATCCAGAAACTGCACCCGCACGCCGATGCGGGCCTGATCGTCCGGACCGCCCATGACGTGAATCGGCACAAAATCGTATTCCAGATGTGAGACCTGCCGGATGATATCCCGGCGCACATACAGCGTGTAGCCGCTGTTTCCGTAGGTGAAGTGCAGCCGCTTGTTGCGCAGGGCCACGGCGTTGCTGCCGTTGACCGCGCCCACGGGGCGGTCGGCGGCCTTGGCGCAGGCGTCGTCCAGTCGTCCGTTCAGCCAGCCCTGGCCCAGGACGCCCTCGCGATTGAAATCATCGCGAAACATCACCTCTTCGAGGGGAGCGGACTCTCCCGGCATCGACAGCCCCATCAGCCCGGCCAAACCGGCCATAATGACGTTCCTCAACATCGGATTCACCTGTTCTCCGCCTGACCAAGGAAATCTGTATCCACATTCAGATATACGGGGGTTCGGTGGGGATTATCCCCCCCGACGGGTCCAGGGCAGCGCCCTGGGACTCTTCCTTTCGCTGTTGACCTTCCCAACCCCATGGGGGTCCGGGGGTACCCCTGGGACTTTTCCTTTCGCCGTTGACACGATCATGCAGCACTGTGCAGGGGTCTGAATAGTTACCGAAAACCTCACGAGCGGCTTTCGCGATAATGTCGGTAGTACTGCAGTACCCGGGAGACGTATTGACGTGTCTCCGGATAGGGTGGCACCCGATTGCCGTATTTTTCCACCGCATTTTCCCCGGCATTATAGGCTGCCAGGGAAAGGACCAGGTCGTTGTCGAAACGGGCCATCAATCCGCGCAGATGGCGTGAACCGGTGACGATGTTCACCACCGGATCCATGGCGTCGTTCACGCCGTAGCGTTTCGCGGTATCGGGCATGAGCTGCATGAGCCCCAGGGCGCCCTTGGGGGAGACGGCGTTCGCGTTGAAGGCCGATTCGGCGTGGATGACCGCTTTGACCAGGGCCGAATCCAGGCCGAAATGCTGGGAAGCCAGCCGGATCACCTCGCCGTAGCGTCCCCCGTCCCGTTGCAGGGAGGAGGGCGAAATCTCCGGCAACCGCACCGCCGGGGCTTTGACGGGTTTTTTGTTCACCTGCATCAACAGGCGATAGCGGGAATCCCGGGGCTGGTTGGTGATATGAATCACCCCCTTGGCGTCGACATAGGAGAAGATGTCCGCCCAGGCCGTACCCGCCCCGCCACAGATCAGCAGAAACCCCAGCAACAGGAGTCGCTTTGCCGCGTCAACGAATCTGCATTTCATCCCGTCAGCCCCTCTCCGGAACCCTGATTGCCAATCGCTGCTCTCTTTCCATACCATTCCGGTGAAAAAATTGCCATGATTGGGTTGAGAGAACCCTGCAGACTGTTGCAACCGGTTCAACCCGTCGCTGTTTTGGGTTACCGATCGAAAGAAAGATGCCATGACTGTTTCCGTTATCCCCCATCCGGATCGTTCCCGTCCGGGTTGGCGTTCGTTATCCACGCTGTTGCCCTGGGTGGCGCTGCTGTTGGGCCTGGCCCTCACCTTCATCTACTGGCGCCATGAATTGGTGGTCAACTCGGCCTTCACCCAGCTGCGTTTCAGCAAAAGCGCCGAAAAAATCACCTCCGCCGCAGCCAAGCGACTGGATGCCTATCTGTCGGTACTGCGTTCCGCCCGCAGTTTCTGGCTTTCCCAATGGCCTCAACTTTCGGCCTCCGAGTGGGAGAGCTTTTTCCAGGGGCTCGATCTGCCCCAGCATTTTCCCGGAATCTCCTGGCTGGCTGTGGTACAACAGGTCAGCGAATCGGACCGTTCCTCCTTCGACCGCAGTCTGGCCGCCGAAAACGGCAAACCGTTGGCCATTCAGAAAGCGGAGGAGCGTTCCGACTATCTGGTGGTGCGTACCCGATACGCGGTTTCCAAGACCTTCATCGCCCCAGGATTCGATCTGGGTACCGAAAAAAAACGCCGCCAGGCCGCCGAACTGGCCCGGGATTCCGGGCGTTTGCACTGGATCGTCTCCCATCCGGAGAGTCCCGGCACCCTTGCCGATGCCCTGCATCTTCTCTTCTGGCTGCCTGTCTACCAGGACGGAAAGCTCCTCGATTCCGTGGATTCCCGTCGTGCGGCCTTTCGTGGCTGGGTGGTGGCCGGTGCCTCGGTGCCTTCCCTCTTCGCGGACATCCTGCCCCGGGAGGGCAGCGAACTGCGCATCGAAGTCTTCGAGGATCTCTCCCAGGGCGGTTCGGCCCGCCTGCACGATACCCATCCCACCCTTTCGCCGTTGCCGCATGATCCGGACCTGGTCATCGTGGATCGCAACACCTTTTCGGACGGTCGCCTGTTGCTGCGTTTTTCCACCACGCCCTTTTTTCCGAAGTCTTTCATGCAGTTCTTCCAGCAGGAAGGTTTGCAGGTCATCCCCGTAGGCGGAGCGGTGGCCAGCCTGGCCCTGTCGTTGGCCTTGTGGAGTCTGATTTCGGGGCGTGAACGGGCCCGGGTGGAGGCCAAACACCTCTTCGAGGCTCATCAGGAGAGCGAAGAGCGGTTGAAACAGGCCATTACCCTGGCTCCCATTCCCATCATGCTCCACGACAACCGGGGAGGCATCCTTCTGGTCAACCGGCGCTGGTGCGAACTCTCCGGCGTTCACGCCGAACGCATCGCCTCCGTGCAAGATTGGCTGCATTCTTGTCAGCCTCGACTCGGGGTCGAGCGGAGCCTGCCGCTGTTCGGGCTGGCCCAGCCTGATCCGGAGACTCAGGAAGGAGAACTCCACTTTTTCGCAGGAGGCCGAACCCACATCTGGCAGGTGCGTTCCCGTCCCCTCGGCTCCTCTCCGAAGAGTGAGGAGCTGATCATCACCATGGCGATGGATATCACGCGCCGCAAAGAGATGGAAGAGGCTTTGCGGGAAAGCAAACGCCAGTTCGAGTATGTCTTCGAAAACGTCGAAACCGCCATCTGGGACGAAGATTTTTACGCCGTGTACCGGGAAATGCTCCGCTTGAGAGAGGCGGGCATCACCGATCTGCGGGGGTATCTGTCGGAAAACCCCGGCGAAGCCTGGTCTCTGGTGCGTCAGGTCACGGTCAATAATGTCAATCAGGCCACCCTGCGCATGCATCCCCAGCAGAACAAGCATTCGTTGATCAGCTCCTTCTCCACCATCTTTACCGACGAAAATATCGCGGTCTTTATTGACGAACTATGCGCCATTTGGGAGGGAACTGAAACTACTTTCCGTTCGGAAGTCTCCCGCCGGACACGGGACGGTCAGTTGCAAACCATGTTGCTCTCCCTGCCGATACCGCGCACGCCGGAAGAGTTTCGTCACGTTCCGGTGTGTGTTGTGGACATCACGGAGCGCAAGCAGGCCGAGGAGATTCTGCTCAAGGCCAAGCTGGAGGCCGAAGCGGCCAATCGGGCCAAAAGCGATTTTCTGGCCACCATGAGTCATGAAATCCGCACCCCCATGAATGCCATCGTCGGCATGGCCGACGTTCTCATGGAGACCGAGCTTTCCGACGAACAGCGCCAGTATGTGGAGGTGTTTCGTCGTGCCGGTAACAGCCTGCTCGCCCTGATCAACGACATTCTCGATCTCTCCAAGGTGGAGGCGGGGCGTTTCGAACTCGACTGCCAGGAGTTCCGCCTGCGCGGTCTGTTGGAGCAGGTGGTGGATGTTCTCAACCTGCGTGCCCGGGAAAAACGCTTGCAACTCTCCATGGAGGTGGCGGATGAGGTGCCGGACTGTCTGATCGGCGACCCCAAGCGATTGCGGCAGATCGTGTTCAATCTGGTCGGCAACGCCATCAAGTTCACCGAGCAGGGGAGGGTGGTCATTCGGGCCATGCCCGATCCCCGGAGCAGCCATTCCGGGGACATCCTCTTCGAAGTCGAGGATACCGGTGTCGGCATCGATCCGTTGCACCTTTCCACTGTTTTCGACGCTTTCATGCAGGGGGATCCGCAAACGGCGCGTCGGTTCGGCGGAACCGGCCTGGGGCTGGCCATTTCCAGGCGGTTGGTGGAGTTGATGTCCGGGCGCATCGATGTGGAAAGTCAGCCGGGGCAGGGCAGTCGTTTCCGGTTTTCGGTGCGGTTGCAGGCGGGCAGCGCCACGTCTCTCCCCTGGCAGGAGGCGGACATCTCTCTTGAAGGGGTGAAGGTTCTGGTGGTTGACGATCAGGCCGACAACCGACTGCTTTTGTCGAATCTCATCGGCAGTTTGGGTGGGGAGGCCGAAATGGTGGGCAGCGATCGGGAGGGAGTTCTCTCTCTGCAGCGTGCCCTGGAGACCGACAGGCCTTTCCAGCTGGCCATGGTGGCCAGTCAGAGTGGGGAAGAGAATGCTTTGGCCACGGTGGCGGCCTTGCGGGAGGAGAGCGGGCAACCCGAATTGCCGGCGGTGGTCATCTCCTCCTATCATCGGCAGGGGGATTTGGCGTTGGCCCGCAAGATGGGGGTGGGCCTGCTGTTGACGCCGGTACGGCGCAACGATTTGCGGGAGGTGATCTCCAGTTCCATCCAGCAACAGGAGGTGGGGGAAAATCCGTTTCCTCTCAAGGAAACGGAAAGCTCTGCCACGGAAAACCCTTCCTGGCGCATTCTGCTGGCGGAGGATTCCCTGGACAATCAGTTGCTTTTCAAGGCGTTTCTCAAGAAAACCTCCCTTTCTTTGGAGGTTGCCGACAACGGACAGGTGGCGTTGGAGAAGATTCAGTCCGGTCAGTTCGATCTGGTGTTGATGGATATTCAGATGCCGGTCATGGATGGCCATGCCGCCACCCGCGCTTTGCGTCTATGGGAGAAGGAGACCAACCGTTCTCCTTTGCCTGTCATTGCTTTGACGGCCCATGCCTTTCCGGAAGATCGTCAGAAGGCGTTGCAGGCCGGGTGTACCGACCATTTGGCCAAGCCGGTGAAAAAGGCGGCTCTGCTGGCCACCATCGAGCAGGCGTTAAAGCGGAGTAAATCTTGATGAAGGGAGGTGAAAAATGCTCTCTTCAGATCGTTTGACTTTCAATATGTTATCTTTTAAATATTAAAAAAAGAAAATGTTCTGTCCTTTGACTCATCTTTAATAATTTATATTATAATCACGATATTTATCAGCTTTATAATTTGCTAAAATAAAAAATAAAAGGATAGAACATTTTCTTTTTTTGATATTTAAAAGATAAATATTGAAAGTCAAAAAATGGGGGCGTCGTGCAACGCCCCCATTTCTCCCGTTACCGCAACTCCACGCTTACGGCGCAGCCTGCTCCACTGCTTTCAGAATGGTCACCGGCTCCACGGGAACATCCTGGTGTCCCCCCTTGTTCCCGGTACGCACCGCAGCAATGCGGTCCACGATATCCATGCCCTTGACCACCTTGCCGAAAACGGCGTAGCCGAAGTCACGACGCCCGTGATCCAGAAAATCGTTGTCCTTGAGATTGATGAAGAACTGCGCCGTGGCGCTGTTGATCTCCTGGGTCCGGGCCATGCAGATGGTGCCGCGCAGGTTTTTCAGGCCGTTGTCCGCCTCGTTGCGAATGGGGGCACGGGTCGATTTCTGCTTCATCTGGGCATCCATGCCGCCCCCCTGAATCATGAAACCGGGAATGACACGGTGGAAAATGGTGTCGTTGTAAAATCCATCCCGCACGTAGGTCACAAAGTTTTCCACGGTAATGGGAGCCTTTTCCCGATCCAGTTCAAGCACGATGTCACCCATCGATGTGGTCAAGACAATCACGGCGGAACCTCCTTTGGCTGGGGGGGCGGCGTCGGTCTGAGAAGCGACGCCCAGAATGAACGAAATCAACAAAGAGAGCAGAATACGGTACGTTGTCACGGTATCACCACGAAGCTGGGGTTCATGCGAAGATCGACAGGTTCACGAAGCGGGATCCGGGGAGGCGTCGGGCCCGTTTTCCGCCTCCGACGGGATGATCCGGGTCGGGGGAGCAGGGGGTTCGGCGGCACAGGTGGCGAGAATCTCCCGAACTTCCCGCACCACCCTCTCCGCGCCCAGGATGGCATGCATGGCCAGGGGACGGTTGAAGGGCAAATCCAGACGATAGTCGGCCAGGGAACGCAGATCCCGCACCATGCGCAACAGATGGGCAACGGCGCGCAAACGCCCCACATGGACCTTGCAGCGTTCTCCGGGGTGGGCTTCCAGCAACAGGCGGATCATGCGCCGGTGGGTGCCTTCCGCCTGACGGGTCAGGGGCAGGGGACCGAAATCGAGCAGATCCCGAAGGGCGAAACTGCAGTGCAGCGCCGCATAGTAGGCCCGGCTGGCAGCGGTGCGGTGATCGACCTCCATGTGACTGTTGACCAGCCGTTTGGCGGCCAGCAGGAGTTCGTAGCCCTCAATCGGCATCGTTGATCTCCTCCGCCAGGAAACCCACCACCAGATTGCGATGCAACCGGTCCGAAAGATCCATGGCGGCCAGCCGCCCGGCCAGTTCCCACTCCAGTTGCACCACCTCCGCCACGGAACGCGGCAGCCGGTAACGCAGGCTGACCCAGTGGTCCACCTCCTCCACGCACATGCGATACCGGGCCACCGGTCCCAGAACGCCGCATTCCCGCAACAACGAGGCGATCACCCCCTGCACGGTCTCCACCTCCACGTCCGAGACCCTGACCTCCAGCAGAAATCGGCTGCAAGCCCGAATACCCACCTCTTCGGCAAGAGGCGTGCGGCCATCCTCCAGCTTGGCGCGTTCGTCCAGCCAGTTGACCGCCTCGTGAAAACGACCGGCGGCGACACAGGAGTGAACCGCCTCCGTCACCAGATCCACCTGACGGGGAAACTCCCGGCACGCCTCCCGCGACTCCTGCGCCGCTTCCGAAAAACAGGCGAAACCCTGCAGCGCCACGATGTGATTGATGCGAATGTAAGAGGATTGAGGGTCGTGGGCCCGGGCCTCCAGGAAATGGTGCCGCATGGCCCCTTCCTGCCCGGTGATGGTGGCCATGATGCCCAAAATGCCATGAACCCGGGAGGGATAGATCTCCAGCAGCGATTCGGCCAGAGCGCGGTCCCGATCCAGCAGGATGTCGTTGTAGGGTCTGCCGATGGGCATCTCCCGCAACCGGCCGATGATGGCCAACAACTCCTTTTGGGCAACGGACGGAGAAGGAAGCGAACGTTCCATGGATTCCACAGTGGCTGAGAAACCGGGCTATCCGACACATATCCCCCCTCCGGGGAGGTTTCGGGGAGTGCGGCGCATAAAATTCCGAAGCAGTATGAACTCCCCGTCGCAAAAAACAAGGGAACCCCGTTTGCAGTCCCCGTCAGCAGCTTTCCGTCGCACCATGTTGGTCATTTCCGCGCCATGCTGCCGGCAGCAGGGGGACATCCCCGGGTTCCCCCGATCTTCAGGATTTTCCGACGCCCCCTGCTCCGAAAGGGGGCTCACCTCCCGTTGCGGACCCCGTACCTTGGATTTGCTTTCGCCATCTATTCCCAGATGCCTCAAGGAAGGTTAAAATGGACAAAGCGCGGGGTCTTGGTCGTTGCCGGCCGGACTTCCGATTTCAAGGAAACAGCCTCCTCACCCGGTTTCAGGAAGACCCATGGAAGCCGTAGACGAATTCACCATCGATCGCCTGCTGGAAAAATACGATGACCGACGCAGCCTCTACGTCGATTTCATGAACCGGCAAGTGACCCTGCTGACCGAATTCCTGAAGGAAAACGGACCCCACGTCCATTCCATCTCCGGAAGGGTCAAGGAGCGCGACAGCTTGCGCCGCAAACTGATGCAGCCCGATTGCACCTACCGCCAACTGGAAGATATCTCCGATCTGGTGGGCATTCGCATCATCACCTACTTCGAAGACGAGGTGGATCTGGTGGCGGAGGTGATCCGCCGGGAGTTCACCATCAACGAAGCCCACATCCTCGATCGGGGCGAACACCTGGATCCCGAACGGTTCGGTTATCGCTCCCGGCATTACATGGTCAGCCTGCTGGAAAACCGTCTGCAACTCATCGAATACAAACGGTTCAAAGGCTGTCGGGCCGAGATTCAGGTACGATCCATTCTGCAGCACGCCTGGTCCGAAATCGAGCAGGAGATGGGCTACTCCTCCCGGGAGACCTTCCCCAAGGAGCGCCGTCGCCACTTCGCCCGGGTGGCTCATCTGCTGGAATTGGGGGATGAGGAGCTCAACAGCATCAAGCAGTTCATCCGCCCCTATCAACAGGCGGTGGCCCAAACCGCCACCCGACCTCGCCGGGGCAGTTTCGATCTCGACTCCCTGGGCAAGTTCATCCATACCAACCCGCTGGTGCGGGAGATGGACGAACGGTTCGCCGGTCAGATACATGCCAATATCCACTTCAGCGAAGCCTTCGTGGCCGAGCTGATGGACCACATGCTGGCCATGGAGATCGACTCTCTCAGCGCCATGGAGATGGAGTTGCGCAGCCATCGCAAATCGGTCCTGGCCATCGGCAGACAAATTCTGGATCAGCGCCCCGATATCCGCTACTCCTCGGTCTGGAAAGGCGTCTGCCTCTTTCTGACCTGCTATGCCCTGGCGGCGGAATCGAAACAGAGTGGGGCCATGCTCGCCCACATGGATAAAACCATCATCGGCGCCATCATCGAAAACGACGACCTGTTCAAGGACGATATCGAACGGTGGTAGCCGTCTCAAGGAGACCATCATGACCATTTGCCGTTATACCCTTTTCGCCCTGATGGGAGGCTGTCTGCTGGCGGTCGAGGCCAGCGCCGACATCTACGAATGCCAGGATCGGAATGGCAATACCATCATGCGCAACGCGCCCTGCCAGAAAAACGAAACCGTCCAATATCACAAGGTGACGGCCCCCGTATCGCCTCCCGCTATGTCGCAGCCGGCGGCTCCCGTTCCTGGGGCGATACAGCCGGTTCCCTCTACCGGTATGGGATCGGCAGCTGTTGCGCCGACGGGAGCGCCCGCCGCTCCCAATGCCTTGAAGACCGGCGCTTTGGGCGACATGCAGAACAAGATCATGGAGGCTGTGGTTGCGGATCCGACCCTGCTGCAAAGGGTTATGGATCAGCAGGGAAAAGGGGCGTTCAAGGATCTGGAGAAGGATCAGGAGCTCAAGAATGCCATGCAGACGGGAAACATTTCGGCTCTGATGGCCAATCCGCGTTTTCGAGCCATTCTGGAAGAGCCCATTGTGCAGGAAATCAAACAAAAAACCGGCATGGGACAATAATAAAAGGAGTCCGGGGACCAACCGCATGGTCCCCGGCAGGGGTGGTCCCCAAGGAATTGCTGTTGCCTTTCAGTATGTTATCCTTTAAGTAGCAAAAAAAAGAAAATGTTCTGTCCTTTGACTTTTTTGTCCCGCCCCCCGGCGGGCAATCCGGACATGCCGTGGGCCGATCAAACGGACGATCGGCCCACGGCATGTCCAATGGCGGGCTCGCTTTTTGGCCCTTCGGGAAAAGGCCCCCGAAGGGCCTTGAGCGTGGCGAGCCCGAAAGGATTAGAGGATTAGAGGAAGAGTCCCAGGGCGCTGCCCTGGACCCGCCGGGGGGGATAATCCCCCCCGGACCCCCGTATTTTCTTACGAATCAGCCCGGAATGCGCCGTATGATCTCTTCCTTGACCGCGCCCACCTCCGCCGGCAATACCTGACAACGGGTCGGCATCTCCAGCAAACCCCGCAACGACTCCGGCAGCTCCGGCTCCCGGCCGATGGCCTGGGCGATGGCCTCGCCGAACTTGGCGGGATGAGCCGTTGCCAGGCAGATGGCCCCGGGAAGATGACGAGCCGCATAAACCCCCACCGCCGTGTGAGGATCCAGCAAATAGCCAAACTCGGCATGAGTGCGCCGAATCTGCTCCAGCGTCTCCTCCTCGCTGACCGCCACGGCGGAGAAACAACGGTTCACCTCTTCCTGTTGGCTTTCGGTGATGCGGAACTCTCCGGCTGTGGCAAAACGCTCCATGGCCTCGCTCACCGCCGTACCATTTTCCTGGAAGAGATAATAGAGGAACCGCTCGAAGTTCGAAGCCACCTGGATATCCATGGAAGGACTCAAAGTGGGTACGACACTGCCGACACCGTAACACCCCGTCCGAACAAACCGGGTGAGTATGTCGTTGCGATTGGTGGCCAGCAACAGCCGTTCCACCGGCAGACCCATCTTCCAGGCGACATACCCGGCGAAGATGTCGCCGAAATTGCCGGTCGGCACCGAAAAACAGACCCGTTTGTCGCAATCCCCCCGACTGACCCGACCCCAGGCATAGAAATAGTAGACCACCTGGGCCAGAATGCGCGCCCAGTTGATGGAGTTGATGGCTCCCAGACTGTAGCGATCTTTGAACTCCAGATCGTTGAACAGGGCCTTGACGATGCTTTGTCCGTCGTCGAAGCTGCCGGTTATGGCCAGATTGTGGACATTGGCGTCCAGAACCGTGGTCATCTGCCGCTCCTGGACTGGAGAGACCCGGTTGTGAGGGTGCAGGATGAAAATCCGGATACGCTCCCGTCCCCGTACACCGTGAATGGCTGCGGAACCGGTGTCTCCGGAGGTGGCCCCCAGGATGTTGAGTTCTCCGCCCCGGCGCTGCAGCAGATACTCGAAGAGGTTGCCCAGAAACTGCAGGGCCACATCCTTGAAGGCCAGAGTCGGTCCGTGAAAGAGTTCCAGAATGTGCAGCGCCCCGATGGAGACCACCGGTGTCACCTCGGGATGGGCGAAGCGCCGAAACGCCTCCCGGATCAGCCGTTCCAGATCCGGGGAGGGGATATCGTCTCCGACGAAGGGGGTCAGAACTTCCAGGGCCAGATCGGCGAAGGGCAGTTGGGCCCAGCGACGTAACGTTTGGGCGTCGATTTGTGGCATGGCCTGAGGCAGAAGAAGCCCGCCATCGGTGGCCAACCCCATCATGACCGCGTCGGAAAACGTCATGGGGGCGACTCCACCCCGGGTGCTGATGTAACGCACGAAAAACCTCCTACCAAACGGCCTTCGCCGGTAAAAGTCCCTGATTTACCAGGAGTTCCAAACCACATGCGAACTTGGATTGCCGGGAAGCCGTCAGATCGGCATGACGGGAAAGCAGCCTTTCGGAGAGAGCCACAACCGGCTGGAATGGCCCGGAAAGTCCTTCCAGTTCCACTTCGAAAAGAGTGACGGCCAACGTCCCGGCCCGAATCCGGCCCGCATCGAGCGCCAACTCCGCCACGGACCCCGATTCCAGGCGCAACAGGAGAACACGGCGTTGGAAATCGGTTTCCAGAATGGGCAACAGCGGCTCATTTTGGTGCAGAATGTCCAGCAAGCGCTGTTTCATTTCGCCATCGGGCAGATCGACGGGAGCGGAGACTTCCCGGTCCACCAGCCCTTCCCATTCCAGGCGCCGGGAGAGGCCCCCGATCATGTCGCCGCCGCCTTTGAGACCGACCCGCCAGCGCTCCCCCTCCTGACGGCGGCGGAAGGCGAGACGGGCTTTCAACAGTTTCCAGTCCGGGGTATCCAGATAGACCGCCCGGAAGGAGCGGTCCCGAGGGGACTGCCGGTCTGAAAGTCGGAGGATCTCCTCGTCGGCAAGAAGCTGTTCCAAGGTGACGGCATGACGGGCCGTCAGTTTGATCTCTTCTTCGATAGCGCCGGCAAACGCCGCGTTTTCACCCATGGGGGGCCTTTCCGGGTGGTTGGCTGGTTTCACCAACCCATGGTCCGATTCACCCAGTTGCGCAGTTGACCCATGGGCAGGGCTCCGGAGTGACGGTCCCGTACCTGTCCGGATTCGAAGATCACCAAAGTGGGTATTGCCTGAATCTGAAAGGCCCTGGCCAGACCGGGATTGTCATCGACATTGATTTTGACCACCTTCAGCCGACCCACGTACTCCTTGGCCAGACGTTCCAGGTCGGGGGCCAACTGACGGCAGGGACCGCACCAGGGCGCCCAGAAATCGACAAGCACTGCGCTGGCCGATTGGGTGACATGGTTTTGGAAGCTGTTTTCGTCGGCCGCTACCGGCTGGTCCAATCCGGTGGTGGAAAGAACCTCCTGGCATTTGCCGCATTTCGCCACCAGCGCGAGTTTATCTGCGGGAACCCGGTTGTGCGCCCCGCAGACGGGGCATGTTACAGTAATGGCGTTCGACATGGGTCACTCCCGAAGGGGTTCGCTTTACCGTTTGACCGGATAGCCCTGAGTGGTCCAATAGCTCATTCCACCCGGGACATTATACACTTTTTCGAAGCCTGCCTGACGCAAAGCGACGGCCCCCATGACGGAGCGGTTTCCGGACTGGCAAATGACGGCCACTTCCCGGCCCTGATTGGCGGCCAACAGCTTTTTACCCTGTTCTCCCACCTCTGAAAGGGGCACCAGGATGGCCTGCCGGATGTGGGCTGAGTTGAACTCGGGCGGGGTGCGCACGTCCACCAGCAACAGGTTCTTGTCGTTAAGACGAGTGTTGAGATCATGAACCGTCCACTCTCCGATGCCGTACCAGCGCATCAGGACGGGTCCGCGAAGCATGAAGCCCAGGACCAGAATGAGCAGCACCACGGTCAACCAATTTTGTTGCAGCCAACTCACGACCCGTTCCTCCTTTACCGCATGTGGTCCGATCCCGGCACTTGAGCCGGACATTACCGACCCCCCGTGGTGCAATATGGCAATTACGCTGAAAAAATCAAGCCTTACCGGGTTCTTCCGGCAGAATTGGTGCATTGCGGAAGATTTTTTCGCTTCGGATTGATTTGCTTTATGCTTTACTATAAATTTATCATGCGTGGGCAAGGGGGGGTACAGACTTCTTGAGGGAATGGGTCTTGAATGAGTTTGGTTTAAGTCCAATACATATTTTGATGGTGAGCGCATGGCAATCGTGAAGAGGGGACTTGTAAATTTTGATCTGAATCTCCTGGTCGCCTTCGATATTCTTATGACCGAAAGAGGGGTTACTCGGGCAGGGAAGGTTCTCGGTATTACTCAGGCAGCAATGAGTAATACTTTGCGTCGTTTAAGGGAAATTTTTGATGACCCTCTCTTTGTTAAGGTCGGGCAGCGCATGGTTCCCACGGCACGGGCCTTGGAACTGTCAACGCCGATCCGGGAAGCATTGGGGCAGGTCAAGACGGTTTTGGAGCAGGAGCGTTTCGAGCCGGTGGGATCGAAGCAGCGCTTTCGCATCGGGATGGTCGATTATGCTTCGGCGATGTTGTTGCCGATGTTGTTGCGTCGACTGCATGAGCAGGCGCCGGAGGTTGAGGTTGAGGTGGTTGACGTCGGGGGAACGGGGGAGTGTCAGGAGTTGGAGTCCGGGACGGTGGACCTGGTCTTCAGCCGGTTTCAGTGGGTATCGCCGCAACTGAAGCTGCATCGGTTGTTTGAGCAGCATTATGTCTGCCTGTTTCGCAAGGGGCATCCGCTGATCGGGCCTTCGGGGGAATTGACGCTGGAGGCGATGCTGGCGGCTCGTTTCGTGCATTATTTTCCGAAGGGGATGGATACGACGGTCGTGGACGAAGCGTTGGGGCAGATGGGGTATCAGCGCAAAATCGTGGCGCGCCTTGACAGTTTCAGCATGGTGCCGTTATTGGTATCGAGCAGCGACATGATGGCTGTGGTCCCGGAGGGCACGGCGCGCTGTGTGTTGTCACACCTGCCGTTGGTCGCGGCTGCGTTGCCTTTCGATACCCCGCGCCTGCGCATGGCCATTGCGTGGCATCCGCGTACCGATGCCAGTCCTCCCCATATTTGGCTGCGGGAGCAAATTCTTTCCTTGCTGGAAGGGGGCAATTGCCCGTAAAGAGTACGTTGCGGTGGAGATGCTGGCGTAGCTCAATTGGCAGAGCAGCTGATTTGTAATCAGCAGGTTGGGGGTTCAATTCCCTTCGCCAGCTCCAGGAAAATCAAGGGGTTAGACTGATAAGGTCTGACCCCTTTTTGGTTCGTGTAGACACAGTGTAGACACTTGGAAAAAATTC